>NZ_JBEOOB010000013.1:0-95419 GCF_040308685.1 Pseudoalteromonas sp. 20-MNA-CIBAN-0454
ACTGACGTAACTGGTGACGTACAGTTACCAGAAGGCGTAGAAATGGTAATGCCTGGTGATAACGTTAAGATGACAGTAACTCTAATCGCGCCAATCGCGATGGATGAAGGTCTTCGTTTCGCTATCCGTGAAGGTGGTCGTACTGTAGGCGCTGGCGTTGTTGCAAACATCGTAGCGTAATAATTAACGTTTAAGTTAATTGTTAGAAAAAGGTCACTTAGGTGGCCTTTTTTAATGCCTGTAATAAAGTACAGGTTTCAGGTACGAGGTTTCAGGTTTAAGGTAGAGCAGAGCGGTGTTAACTTTATCGTCGTAGCGTGGGTTGAGGCTTACGAACCTCGAGGATAAAGCATGAGGGTGGCGTTGTTGGCTTAGATTTATGCAAGTTGAGGATAGAAACACGCGGCCATTGGCCGCGTTATATATTAAAGTTAGTGTTCGCTATGCTTTTCTAACCTGATACCTGATACCTAGAGCCTAATGCTTTTTCGCATACGCTTCGGCTTGTTTCCAAACGCGTAGTGTATTGCCGCTTAAAATCTTTTTAATGTCGGTATCACTGTAGCCCCTGTCCATTAAACCTTGTACTAGGTTAGGATAGCTAGATACGTCTTTTAAGCCAATTGGCAGCGAATCGCCAACACCATCATAATCAGAACCAATACCTACATAATCAATACCAATTAGCGCAACTACGTGATCAATATGATCAAGTACCTGCTCGAGGCTGGCAAATGGGTAGGGGTTTTTAGCGCGGTATGCAGCATCAAAATCATTACTTAATTTGGTGCCTTCTTTTTTTGCAGACTCTTTTGTACTTTTTAGCTGCTTGCCCCAACTACCTGCTTTAGCGGTAACAAAGCTTGAGCCAAAGTTAATTTGAATAACCCCGCCATTTTTTTTCAGCGCCAGTAGCATGTCGTCATTCATATTACGCTCAAAACCGGGTGTGTATTTGCGTAGCGATGAATGCGAAGCTATAACGGGTGTTTTAGAGAGTTCTATTACCTGATAAAACGCATCATCAGAAATGTGCGAAACGTCGATTAACATGCCAATGTTGTTCATTTCAGTAACTAGCTTTTTACCAAAAGGGCTTAAGCCTTTCCATTTACGGCGAATGTCGTATGACGAGTCAGAAATATGATTGCTTTGCGAATGAGCAAGGGTAATATAACGCACACCACGGTCGAAAAAGTGTTGTAGATTTTTCATATCACCTTCAATAGGTGAGCCATTTTCCATGCCCATAGCAATCGAAAGCTTACCTTGCTTAAACTGCTCTTCTATATCGGCAGTTGAGCTGGCAATTGCAAATTTGTCGGGTGCACGTTGTGCGATTGCTTCCATACTATCAATAAGTAAATTAGCAAGTTGATAGCTTTTACCTTTGCCTTCAAATTCTAAGTGAGCAGGAATGTAAATCGACATAAATGGGGCATTTAAACCGCCTTGTATAGCGCGAGGGTAGTCAAAGTCACCATCGTCGGTGGCTTTGGTAACGTCGGCCCATTTGTCGTGTAGACGGTAAGGTACATCAATATGGGTATCAATTAAAATTGTGTCTTTTGCCAGCTTAATTGCTTTATCTGATGCGGTTATTGTTGTTGCATTAGCTTGGCTACTTAATGCTAGTGATATGGCTACCACTAGAGTGCTGAGTTTTATCATTTTATGGCTCTTTGGGTAAAAAGCCATTGTGTACTTTCAATACAAAAGTTACAAGTGCTACAAAGTTAACTGTATCTAATCAAACGATTGTGCCTGATGCTCTTCACTTTGCAGCGCTTTAAATTCGCCTTTGGAAATGATAGTTACCGACTCATGTAGTTCTGAGAAAAATACCATAGCTTCACCACTTTTAAGCTGCAGCTTTACTTGGTTTACTTTCGACTCAATACTGGCTTCTACTTCGCCATAATCAGTGCCTTCGCGCAGTACATAGCTTTCTATTAGGTTGTATAAGGTGTCTTTATCAAGTTGCTCGTAAGGAATGATCATACTGACTCTTTGTTGGTTTTATTTAATACATATTGGCCAAAATAACTTGGCACCGCTTGCTCTAACCAAAATACCGGCTTAAATGGATTTTTACCGCTAATAAAGCCCACATGCCCGCCTTTTTCAGAGATGCGCAGCGTAACATGCTCACTCACATCTTGCCTACTTGGTACGGCCTTTATAGAGAGCATAGGATCGTCTTTGGCATGAATAATTAATGTTGGCACCGCTATATGTTTTAAATATGGCATAGCACTGGCTTGGCGGTAATAATCATGTGCATTTTCAAAGCCGTGTAAAGGCGCGGTAAGTTGATTATCAAACTCTAACAAGTCGTCAATTTCCATTAATTGATCGGTAGTTATCGATATTTGCTGCTTAATTTGTGGCAATTTACGCTGCATTGATTTTTTCATGCGATCGAGTAAATATTTTTGATAAATTTTACCTAAACTTTTGCGAATAACATCCGATGATGCCGATAAATCATAAGGTGCAGATACCAGTGCTGCTGCACTTAGCGGGCATTGTTGCTGTTGCTCGCCTAAATACTTAGCTAATACATTACCACCTAGCGAAAAGCCTACCGCAAGTAAAGGTCGGTTTGGATATAGCTGCTTTAAGTGGTTTATAAAAAAGCTTAAGTCGGCTGTATCACCACTGTGATAAGCACGTGGTAAGCGATTTACTTCGGTGGAGCAGTTTCTAAAATGCATAAGCACCACTGCAAAACCTTGCTTTTTTAAGGCTTTCATCATGCCTTTGGCATAAAAGCTATTTATATTGCCTTCAAGTCCATGTAGTACCACAGCAAGAGGAGCCGTTTCGTTATGCGGTAGCGACCAAGCAAGCTCGATAAAGTCACCATCGGGAGTATCAAGTTGCTCCAATTGGTAGCGAGTATGATGAAATGGGCGGAAAAAACGCGGCATTATGGTCTGAACGTGACGATTGGTCATCCACCATGCGGGTTTGAACTTATGGATCATGTTTGTACTACACACTTTGCAATAAACGAGGCGCTAGTGTAGCAAATTTTTCGGCTAGGAAAATAAAAAGCGCCTAATCAGTAAACTGATAGGCGCTTTGTGCGTCGTGCTTAATTTTGGTCAGGAATTTCTGCTTCTTGTACTTTCTTAATAAAGTAGTATACAAAGAAAAGGCACAAGCTAATAACGATCCCCAGAAAACCAAACGATAAGAACAGTACTGGGTCGGTAAAAAAATCTCTGAAGAATACGTCCATAACTTGCCTCCTAATGTCTATGGGTTAATCATAAGCTGGGTTTAGGAATACAGTTATGATCAAGATCAAGTTATTTACCTAAGTGAAATAATGAGCGATATGAAGTTGATTTGGATCATGTTTTGAGAAGAAGGTATTAGGTTTAACTGATGGGTAAAGGGAGCAGGTGAAAACAGCTTTGACCACTGAGAATATAAGGATTAAAGAGGTTTTAATTTTTCCCTATAAAAGCGCAGCGCCTTTTAACCTGTTTGTGAAGAAGTCACTTAAAGATCTTTTGCACAAAGAGAAAAGAATGAGCAGTAAAAGAGGGTAGGACTCATAAGTATTGAAATATGCGCGAGCTGTTTTTTCTGGCGCTTTGTACCTAAAAGCTGGCCTTTAAATATAATTCAATATTATTTGGCTCGGTACACTCTACCAATTCACATTCATTTACTGCATTTATTAGCATTTGCTGTTGCTGCTTTTCAAGCTTGAGCTCAGCGCTAAGCAGCTCTTTGCGTATGTTTGCATAGTCAGTAATAGCTTGTTGGTGTACTTTTAAATAACTGCGTGCTGCGCGTAGTTGCTGCATCACGTTATTATCGAGCTCATTAACAACTTGTGTTAATACTCCAAGCTGCTGACTATTTACAACTAAGTTTAGTGAATCTAAATACAAGAGTAATAAACACAAATTAACGTTTTTACCTTGCTGGTTTTGTAACTCCAGCAAGGTTTGTTGTTGCACTGGCTTTGCGTACAAAGTGCAGGCAAATTGCCAAAAATGGTCGCTATTGAGCAAGTTCATCGGCGAACGCCTGCTCTTTTTGTTCCATTTCGTCTAGCGCCATAAGGAGCGCTTCTTCAATGTCGTTAAGCTTAGGTGTAAGTGTGGCTTGTTTGGCTAGTAACTCTTTTAGCTTGGCTTTATTGTCATCAGAATATAGCTCGTTATCACCTAATGCTACTTCAACCTCATTGAGCTCTGCAGCGTATTTGTCGAGTTGCTTTTCGAGCTTTTCAATTTGTTTTTTAAGCGGTTGCGTGGCTTTTCTAAATTCGGCCTCAAGGCGTTTTTGCTCTTTACGGTTAATACCTGAATTAGCTTTTACTTCGTCACTTTGCTCTGTTTTAGTCGCTTCTTTATTGGCGTTAAGCAGCCATTGGTAATACGCATCTAAGTCGTAACCAAATTGAGTTACTTTGCCGTCATCTACTAAGTAAAATTCATCGGCGGTGTTTTTAAGCATATGGCGGTCATGCGATACGGTAACCATAGCGCCTTCAAAGCCTTGCAGTGCCATAACAAGTGCATGGCGCATTTCTAAATCAAGGTGGTTGGTTGGCTCATCGAGTAGTAATAAATTTGGCTTTTGATATACCAGCATGGCAAGTACTAAACGTGCTTTCTCGCCCCCCGAAAAGGGTGCTACTGGCTCAAGCGCTTTATCACCAATAAAGGCAAATCCGCCTAAAAAATCACGCAGTGATTGCTCAGTAGCCTTTGGGTTAAGTCGTTGTATATGTGTTATTGCATTGGCTTTTAAATCAAGAGATTCAAGTTGATGCTGCGCAAAATAACCAATATTTAGCCCATGGTGCTGAATAACTTCGCCAGCTTGAGGCTCTAAATCACCCGAAAGCAGTTTAATTAGCGTTGATTTACCCGCGCCATTTCGGCCAAGTAAAGCAATGCGGCTGCCTGGTACTAAGTTTAATTCTATATTATTTAAAATGGTGACATCACCATATCCCGCTTTGGCTTTATCTATTGTCATTAGTGGGTTTGGTAATGCTTTTGGCTCGGCAAACTCAAAGTTAAATGGCGAGTCGGCATGTGCTGGAGCTAATTTTTCCATACGCTCAAGTGCTTTCACGCGGCTTTGTGCTTGCTTAGCTTTACTGGCTTTTGCTTTAAAGCGAGTTATAAACTGTTCTAGATGAGCAATTTGCTCTTGTTGCTTATCAAACATGGCTTGCTGCTGTAGCATGCGCTCGGCCTTTTGACGCTCAAACTGCGAGTAGTTGCCTTTGTACACGTTGATAAGTTGTTTATCTATATGCCAAATTTGATCAACTACGGCATCTAAAAACTCACGGTCATGCGATATCAGTACTAAAGTTCCAGTATAAGCACGTAAAAAACGTTCAAGCCAATATACTGCGTCTAAATCAAGGTGGTTAGTGGGCTCATCAAGTAATAACAGGTCGGCATCGCGAATAAGCGCTTGGGCTAAATTTAAGCGCATACGCCAGCCACCCGAAAATGAACTTACCGGGTTTTCTATTAAGTTATTAGCAAAGCCTAAACCATGTAATAGCTCACCAGCGGTTGATTCAATGCTGTAGCCTTTAATGTTTTCAAGCTGAATATGTATTTTAGCTTGTGCATCGCCATCGTTAGCTTGCTCGGCTTCACGCAGTGCGATACGCATGGCGTAATACTGCGGATGACCTTGTAGTACATAGTCTATTGCGCTTATTTCCAGTGCGGGAGTTTCTTGTTTTACTGACGCTATAGACCAGTCTTTAGGTATAGTAAAGTTACCGCCATCGAGCTGTAGCTCTGCTTTGAGGAGGCTAAATAGGGTTGATTTACCACAACCATTAGCGCCTACTAGGCCTACTTTATGCTCTGGAAATAACGTAGCAGATGCATTTTTTAATAAAGCTTTACCGCCACGAAGAAGTTCTATTTCTGAGATTTGGATCATAAATGCGTTACTTTACTGTGCCCTAATTGAATTGCCAATATGATAACACGGATCGTATTGGGCATATCAACCGTATCAACGCATCACGTAATACGATAAAATAACATTAGGTCAAACTGTGGGAAAAATCTCGTGAAACAAAAAAAGCGATTTATAGCTGGGGCAACATGTCCTGAATGTAAAGCCATGGATAGGTTAATGCTTTACAAAGAGCATGATGTAGAAAAAGTAGAATGTGTAGAGTGCGGCCATAAAATGGCACAGCCAGAACAGGCTGTGCAGGCGTCAACACGCCAGTTTGAACAAGTTATAGGCGTGTTTAAACCAGGAGATTAAATCCTTTGCTGCATAGCTGCATATTAATAATGCGGCGGCGGTGGCTCAGGTTCGTTTGACATCATCGATGATGATGACTGCGATTCTTTAATTTTTTCAGCCAGTAGCTCTGTTTGGCGTTTCATTTTTGCCAACAGCTGCTGGTGAACTTTTATTTCGTCATTTAAAATATCAATTGTTTCGTCTTGAAAAGCCACTTTGGCCTCAAGTTCCATTAAGCGATGTTCAATTGTGTTCATTATTCTCTCGTATAATAAATCGCTCTGCGATACCGCTGGAGCTTTCGGTTAATAACGACCTGCCGTTATCTGTAAATGTTACATCGAGCACCACGGCCGATTTAGGCTTACTGCCTTCGCGTGGTGTCACTTGCCAAGTTTGAATTTTTTCACCGCTCGATATTTGCCATAAATCAATGCGTTTATTAGGCGACCCAGTTGCTAGCAAATCACCTTGATCGTTAAAGCGTACCGCCGTAAAAATTTTCTGACGCGCAATATACTTCAGTTTACTTACAAGATCACCTGTAGTCAGCTTCCATACATTTGCTTGTGCCATACTGTCGGCCGTAAATGCATAGCGACCTTGTGGGTCAAGCGTAACTTGAGTAACACGAGTAGGGTGGTTAAAGCGATGAATCACTTGCCCTGTACGCGTATCCCAAAAGTAAGCAACGTAATCGTTTGAACCACTTAAAGCATAGCGCCCGTTAGGGGCAAGATCGACCGTGTTTACTTTTTCTTGGTGGCCTAAAAACTCAATACGGCGGCCAGTTTCAAGGTTAATAAACACCACTACGCCATCGCTGCGCCCGTATAGTACGCTACGGCCTTGGTTGCTTATAGCAATATCGCGAATACTGGATTTTTGTATTTTGTAGTAACCTTTATTTTCGCCGGTGGCAATATCCCATACCGCAAAGGTGGTTTTTTCGGCGGTAACAGCCACACTGTTGTCAAAAGCGATCGCAACGGCATAAACCAAGCTATCTTGGGCTTGTTGCTGAAACCATTGGTATTTAAGTGCTTGCTGTTGATTATCCCACAGCGCGACCCCATGGTTAATGGAGGAGACTAAGCTGTATTTACCATCATGCGATAGCGCCGATGAAAACGCGCCTTGTGCAGCATGTTCATAACTGGCAACAGCTTGTTGTTTTTCATCACTACAGGCGATGGCCGATAAACAGCAAAACACGATAAAAAAAGTACGAAATAACGGCATATTACAAGCATTTCCTCTTAACTCTTAGTGATTGAGAGGTTAGACTAGGTCTCGTTGAAGGCCTAGGTTGTTTGTCTAATCACTGGATATGTTTTTAGTTTAGCTAACAACGTAAATTTTAGTTATTAAACAAGCAGCCTATCATGTAGGTCGTTAATCTTTAACTAGTAATAATACAATAAATGGCAACTGCAAAGTGTGTCGGAGATTTAAAATGAAAAAGACGATTAAATTGTCATTGATTGCAGCGTCAGTTTTAGCGCTTACAGCATGTAATCAAGAAGCAAAAAAAGAGCAAGCTGAAGTTAAACTAGACACTGTAGCGCAGCAACAAGCATACGGTATTGGCGCATCGGTAGGTAACTTTTTAAATAAAGACTTAGCCGATAAAAAAGAAATTGGTATTGAACTAGACCAAGCGCTGTTAATTCGTGGTTTTGAAGATGCACTTGCTGGTAATGCAAAAATTGACGAAGAAAAAATTCGCGAAGTGTTAACTGAGTTAGATACATCAGTGCGTACTAAGCAAGAAGCACAAGCAAAAGTAGAGTCTGAAAAAAGCAAAGAAGCGGGTGTAAAATACCTAGCTGATAACGCTAAAAAAGAAGGCGTTACTGTTACTGAGTCTGGCTTACAGTACGAAGTGATTACTCAAGGTGATGGCGAAAAACCAGCTGCAACTGATGTAGTTAAAGTACATTATAAAGGCACACTTTTAGATGGTACTGAATTTGATAGCTCATATTCACGTAACGAGCCAACAACTTTCCCTCTTAACCGTGTAATTACTGGTTGGACTGAAGGTTTACAACTTATGCCTGTTGGTTCTAAATATAAATTTACAATTCCTTCTGAGCTAGCTTATGGCGACCGTGATTTAGGTAAAATTCCTGCTAATTCAACACTTGTATTTGAAGTGGAATTATTAGAAATTCAAAGCGATGCAGATGCAGCAGCAGAGTAAATAAGATATAAGCTAAAAATAATTTAGCCTACATATACAAAAAGGGACTTTAAGTCCCTTTTTTAATGCGTATAAATAACGGTGCGCTTGTTAATCCGTATGATTAGCAAATAAGTTATCAATAAGCTCATCTTCTAGCGCAAAGCGCGCTTCAAGTGCTTCACCAAGAACAGATAAGTCATTGTCAAAGCCTACTAGTAAATCTTCTTTATCAACTTCAGCGTATTTATCGTTAAAATCTAGCGCAATGTCGGTGGTATCTGTTATTTTTGGGTAAATAGCATTTGCTAGCAATTGGCTTTCTGGGCCTTTACTTTCACAAGCCTTAGCAATGTCATCGTATATTTCAAAGTGACCGGCAGATAAGTAATCCATTAAAATTTGGCAAAACGTTTCAATTTGTTGTGGTTCAGGCAGGGCATGATCTTTTTTATCAGAAGGTGAAAACCCAGCTAGCTTACAATAAAGCACAATGAGGCGTTGTCGCTCGTTTAGCCATTTATCAATTACAGTATGGCTACCCCCCCACTTTTGTTGAGCATTTTCTACACGCGTCAGCATAATCGTTCTCCTAAGCTGGGTTGGTTTTTTAGTTAAAAGTAAAAATTGTTTATACCTCAAGATATAGTTAATTGATGTGTATATCAACTAGTAAAATAGATGATCTAGAAGCAGTTTATTTTATTTGTAGGGAATTGATAATTTATTGCAGGCAAGAAAAAACCACCTGTTACGGTGGCTTAATTTTTTTCTATGGCTTGTTGTAACAAGCTTTCTTATTTTTATGAGAAGATTTTTGTTATTGTTATTTTAAAACTTTTATTTTTATTGTTTTAAGATTTTTATTATTGTTTTTGTTAACGCGGGATAAACAATACCAAAGATTTAAGTATGTTGCAAACATATTAATTAAAAGTTTTAAATGTTGCTGCTGTTTGCTTGTTTAATAGTCAAAAGCAGCTAAAAACTAAAAACATCTTGATCTACCTCCTGTTGCTGTCAATTTAATCGCTTAGCGATAGAGAGGTAATGAATATGGTGGTACAATCTTGCTCAATTTCTATAAGCATTAGGATTATTTTACGCTATGAGCGAATTAAAAAACGACCGTTATTTACGTGCACTTGCAAAACAACCTGTTGATGTAACTCCAGTATGGATGATGCGCCAAGCAGGACGCTATTTACCAGAATACCGTGCTACACGTGCACAAGCGGGCGATTTTATGAGCCTGTGTAGAAATGCTGAGCTTGCTTGCGAAGTAACACTACAACCATTACGCCGCTACCCGTTAGATGCCGCTATTTTATTTAGTGATATTTTAACCATTCCAGATGCTATGGGCTTAGGTCTGTACTTTGAAACGGGTGAAGGTCCAAAGTTCGAGCGTCCAATTTCATCGCTTGCCGATGTTAAAAAAATTCCTAAGCTAGATCCAAACGACGATCTTGGTTATGTAATGAATGCGGTTAGTACTATTCGTCGTGAACTAAAAGGCGAAGTACCATTAATTGGTTTTTCGGGTTCACCGTGGACGTTAGCGACTTATATGGTTGAAGGCGGCAGCAGCAAAGTATTTGGCAAAATTAAAAAAATGGCATTTGCAGAGCCGCAAACGCTACATTTATTACTCGATAAACTAGCTGATTCGGTTATCGATTACTTAAATGCGCAAATTAAAGCTGGTGCACAATCGTTAATGGTGTTTGACTCATGGGGCGGTGTATTAAGCCCGCGCGACTACAATGAGTTTTCATTGCAGTACATGCACAAAATTGTTGATGGTTTAATTCGTGAATACGATGGCCGTAGAGTACCAGTTACTTTGTTTACTAAAAATGGTGGCCAATGGATTGAAGCAATTGCAGCAACTGGTTGTGATGCTATCGGCCTTGATTGGACCATTAATATTAGCGATGCTAAGCGCCGTGTAGGCGACAAAGTAGCATTACAAGGTAATATGGACCCGTCAATGCTGCACGGTACGCCAGAGCGTATTCGTCAAGAAGTAGCGACTATTTTAGAAGACTTTGGCACAGGTAATGGCCACGTATTTAACCTTGGCCATGGTATTACACCAGATGTAGACCCTGAAAATGCGGGTGTGTTTATTAATGCCGTGCATGAGTTCAGTGCTAAATACCATAAGTAATTAATACCAAATAAAGTACTGAGTGTTTAGTGTGTTACTTTACTGCATGCTAAACAACAAAAAGCCCGCTTACTATTTTTAGTAAGCGGGCTTTTTAATAAGGCGTGTTTGGCACTTATGCGTCGTTATTGCCTATTTATCAAATAACCGCATTACATAGGTTATTCCTAGCTTAAAAGCTTTATTTAAATAAGCGATTTAATCCATTTAACGCTGCAACTCGGTAGGCTTCAGCCATAGTTGGGTAGTTAAAAGTGGTATTTACAAAGTATTCAATATTATTGCCGCCATTTTTTTGCTCCATTATGGCTTGGCCAATGTGGACAATTTCTGAGGCGCGCTCACCAAAGCAATGTACACCCAGTACTTCTTTGGTTTCTGTATGAAATAATATTTTTAAAGTACCCACTTCAGTACCCGCAATTTGCGCACGCGCAAGGTGTTTAAATTGCGCACGACCTACTTCATACGGAACTTTAGCAGCAGTAAGTTGCTGCTCGGTTTTACCTACTGAGCTCATTTCAGGAATAGTATAAATACCCGCTGGAATATCAATAATCAGTTTTTCATCACAGTTGCCACAGGAAATTGCATCAGCTGCAATACGGCCTTGGTCAAATGCGGCACTCGCTAGGCTTGGGTAACCAATCACATCGCCTACAGCGTATACGTTGTCAATTTCGGTTTGATAGGTTTCGTTTACTTTTAACTGACCACGGCTATCAGGTTTTAAGCCAATTGCTTCAAGGTTAAGCTTGTCGGTATTACCGGTGCGGCCATTAGCAAACAAAATACAGTCAGCTTTTACGCGTTTACCCGATTTTAAATGCATAATTACACAGTCATCACGGGTTTCAATATGATCAAACTCTTCGTTATGACGAATTACAATACCGCTATTCCAAAAGTGATAACTCAGCGCGTCAGATATTTCTGTGTCCATAAAGGCAAGTAGGCGGTCGCGAGTGTTAACTAAATCAACTTTGGCACCTAAGCCTTTAAAAATAGAGGCATACTCACAACCAATTACACCCGCACCATAAATAAGTACGCGATGTGGATCGTGGGTTAACCCTAAAATAGTATCGCTGTCGTAAATACGAGAATGGGTAAAGTCTACTTCTGGCGGACGGTATGGGCGCGAACCTGTAGCAATAACAATAGTCTTGGCCGTTAAACGCTCAGTTGAACCATCTTGGCGAGTTACTTCAACTGTATGTTTATCAATAAAACGCGCGTCACCTTGAAACATTTGAATACGGTTACGGTCGTAAAAACTGCTACGTAAATTAGACTGCTTAGAAATAACTGAGCTGGCATGGCGTAAAATGTCAGGAAAAGTGAGTCGAGCAAGTCGATCACCGGTATTAAATAAAGGGTTTGTTTTATATTCTATATAACGGCTAACCGAGTGACGTAGGGCTTTAGAGGGAATGGTTCCCCAATGTACACAGCCCCCACCTACGGCTTCGTGGCGTTCAATAACAGCCACTTTTTTGTTATTTTTTGAAAGGTTCATAGCGGTACCTTCACCGCCAGGACCCGTGCCAATAATTACTGCATCATATTGGTATGTCACGGGTGTTTTTTTCTTTTCTGGTTGTTTGGCCACAGCCACTCCTATATTAACTAAAAGAGGCTTTTAATAACCTCGCATTAAGTGCTAGCCATGCCTGCTTTTGGTTTTCCCAGGCGGCTTCCAGCTCATGGTATTGTGCCATTAATGCTGAACGTTCACACTGCTTTGCCATGTTATTTTTTTTAACTTCTAACACTTGTTTTTGTAGTGAACAATAATTTTGCAGTTTTTTCAGCAGTAAATCATATTCTTGTTGTAATAATGTAAGCTTATCTTGTGCTAAAGGCAATTTTGCAAGGCGAACTTGTGTTTTGCTCATTAAAGTTTCGGCCTTGGCTTTTTCAATGCGTTCAACCGGTGTGCGCTTTAGTTTACTGGCTAAACCAAGGGCAGCTAACGAGCGAATAACCCATTTAGTGGGGTCATAATGAAACCACCTAATGCCGTTACGGTAATCACTGGCAAAAATATGATGAAAGTTATGATACCCCTCGCCATATGTAAATAGGGCTAAAAAGCCGTTGTCGCGGGCGGTATTTTTTTCGGTGTACGGACGAGAGCCCCAAATATGGGCTACCGAATTAATAAAAAAGGTAAAGTGCTGACTAAGTACTAAGCGCAGTAAACCGGCAAGTAATAACATGCCCCATACATCGCCAACTAGTAATCCTAGCGTAAGAGGTAGGCCTACATTCATTAAAAGAGCTAACTTTAAATAATGTTTGTGTTGCCACATTACAATTTTATTGCGTTGTAAATCGCGACAGTTACTGTAATCGCCGTAGCTATCAGCTTGATAGTCACGTAACATCCAGCCAATATGGCTATACCAAAAACCATTGGTTGCGGCATAAGGGTCTTTTATTGGGTCGTCAACTTGGCCGTGATGCACACGGTGGTCGCTGCTCCAATGTAGTGCACTGTTTTGCAGTGCAAATGCACCGCCTAAGGCAAACACAAACTCAACCGCCGGATGGGCGTTATAGGTTTTATGTGCCCACAATCTGTGGTAACCGGCAGTAATTGATAAGCCTGCATAAAACATACAGCCGACAAAGGCAATCCAGTGGGCACTAGAAAATCCGTAGTTAATACCATACCAAGGCACAAGCGTTATCGCGGCCAAAAAAGTAAGGCTAAAAAATAGGACGTTGGTCCAAATAAGTGGTGGTTTGTTCATAATTCTCTATCTCAGCGTACAACTGTAAGCTAAAATAATATTTCAAACTCTTGGCGTCAAGTATTAGACTGAGTAATTAAACTATTTTAATCAAAATTTGCTATAAATTCATTCAGGGAGCTGTTGATGTCGGGTGTTAGAGCGCAACAGAAACAAAAAACACGACAAGCGTTAATTGAGGCGGCATTTAATCAGTTGAGTGCCGATCATAGCTTTTCAAACTTAAGTTTACGCGAAGTTGCGCGTGAAGCCGGTATTGCACCAACTTCTTTCTATCGACATTTTAAAGATATGAACGAACTGGGTTTAACCATGGTTGATGAAGCGGGTTTAACCCTGCGTCAACTTATGCGCCAAGCGCGCCGACGCATTGCCAGCGGTGGTAGCGTAATAAATACCTCGGTGGTGACCTTTATGGAGTTTATTGACAACTCGAGTAATCAATTTAGGTTATTACTGCGCGAACGATCTGGTACTTCAAAAGCGTTTAGAGCGGCGGTAGCGCGCGAAGTTAAACACTTTATTTTAGAGTTGGCGCACTACCTAGAAAGCGAAACAAAATGCGATGCCACCCATGCGTATATTCAATCTGAAGCCATGGTAACACTGGTATTTAATGCGGGAGCAGAAGCGCTTGATTTAGAGGGCTTACAACGCGATGAGTTAGTTGAACGTGTTATTTGGCAATTGCGCTACATTACTCGTGGTGCAACGCATTATGTGCGAGAAACAAATAAAGAGATTTAAACAGAGTAAAAAGTTAATCTAAGCACTGTGCTTTACAGTGTTTAGTAATTTAAGCACTTTTCGGTGCTTTATTGTTAAAAAACCTCACCAAACCTTGCTTTAGCGCATAATTATTTCTGTTTAAAGCGATGTTAAATACAAATATTAGAATTTTTATGCTTGCACCTTGTGCATGGTAATGTTAAAAATAAGCCTCACTCGACACAAATAAGAAAGCAAGATGCATATTATTCGTTTAATTACACTAAAACTGAACCTCTTACTGCTATGGCAAGTGAGCGGGGATTAGTGTGTTTGCATTGAGCTAAACATAAAAAACCCCGCACTTGCGGGGTTTTTTTTATCTCGCGGTAGGATAAGTTAACAATAAATAGCATTGGAATGAGAGGCTGTTATGCAAGATCAAGATAAAGTATGGATTTTTGATACCACATTACGTGATGGTGAGCAGGCGCTTAAAGCAAGCCTTACCGAAGATGATAAAATTCAGCTAGCGCACACCATTAGTCGCTTAAATGTAGATGTAATGGAAGTGGGTTTTCCGGTATCGAGCCCAGCAGATTTTCGCTCCGTGCAGCGTATTGCTACTGAGGTTAAAGGGCCAATTATTTGTGGCCTAGCGCGCTCAGTTGCTAAAGACATTGAAGCATGTGGCGAAGCACTTCGTAACGCGCAGCAAAGTCGAATTCATACTTTTATTGCTACCAGTCCTTTGCACCTTGAGCACAAGTTACGCATGAGCTTGGACGATGCCACTGCTATGGCAGTTAAATCAATTAAATTAGCACGTAACTATACCGATGATGTGGAGTTTTCGTGTGAGGACGCCGGACGTACACCGCATTGGGATTTATGCCGCATTGTAGAGCAGGCCATTAAAGCCGGTGCTTCTACTATTAATTTACCCGATACAGTTGGCTTTGTAACGCCGGACGAATACGCAGGCATGATCCGCCATTTAATGAACAATGTGCCAAATATTGATAAAGCACGCTTAAGTGTGCATTGCCATAACGATTTAGGCTTAGCTGTTGCCAACTCTATTGCTGCTGTGCAAGCGGGTGCTCGCCAAATTGAGTGTACTATTAACGGCATTGGTGAACGTGCGGGTAACTGCTCACTTGAAGAAGTGGCAATGATCATGAAAATGCGCAAAGACCACTTAAACGTGTATACCGATATTAAAAGTGAAGAAATTTATCGCGCATCTCGCCAAGTGGCTAAAATTTGTAATATGCCAGTACAGCCTAATAAAGCCATTGTGGGCGAGAACGCCTTTGCACACAGCTCAGGTATACATCAAGACGGCGTATTAAAAGCGCAAAACACCTACGAAATCATGTCGCCAGAAAGTGTAGGAGTACCGAGCAACCAATTAAATATGACTTCACGCTCTGGACGCCATGTTATTGAACATCGCTTA
Source organism: Pseudoalteromonas sp. 20-MNA-CIBAN-0454 (assembly GCF_040308685.1). NCBI lineage: Bacteria > Pseudomonadati > Pseudomonadota > Gammaproteobacteria > Alteromonadales > Pseudoalteromonadaceae > Pseudoalteromonas > Pseudoalteromonas sp. 20-MNA-CIBAN-0454. The sequence continues at coordinate 15,552 of NZ_JBEOOB010000013.1, forward strand.
GAAGAATTAGGCTATCAAAAGTCTGATTATGATATGGATAGTCTATACGAAAGTTTTATAGCCTTGGCTGATCAAAAAGGTACTGTATACGATTACGACCTTGAAGCGATGATTTACTTTAATCAAATTAACGACAAAGACGAAAAGTACCAATTAGAATTTGTTAACTCGGTATCTAACTCACAATCGGTAGCCAGCTCTACTATTGGCATGTTGATAGATGGCGAAGCTAAACAAGAAGCAGCAACGGGGAATGGTCCAGTTGAAGCCTCTTTTGCTGCTATTGAGCGCTTAACCGGAATGAGCGTAGAAATGATTGAGTATAACTTAGAAGCCACAGGCCAAGGTGCAAGTTCACTTGGGCAGGTAAACATTATTGCTAAATTTAACGGCCGCCCTTATCACGGTGCGGGCATAGCAGCAGATGTGGTAGAAGCGTCGGTACGCGCTATGGTTCGTGTTTATAATTTAATTTATCGCGCACAAAAAGTGTCTGATTTAAAACAACAAAGGAAAGCAGGATGAGTAAAACAAACTACAGTGTAGCCGTATTAGCGGGTGATGGTATTGGCCCAGAAATAATGGCAGCAGCAGAGCAAGTACTGGATGCAGTGAGCAATAAGTTTGGTTTTACTCTAAACCGCGAACACCATGCAATTGGTGGGGCAGCCATCAATAAGCATGGGAAAGCCTTACCACAAAGTACAGTTACAGCTTGTGAAAATGCCGATGCTATTTTATTTGGTGCTGTTGGTGGTCCAAAGTGGGAACATTTACCGCCCGATGAGCAACCTGAGCGTGGATCACTGTTACCGCTGCGTAAACACTTTGGCTTGTTTTGTAATTTACGCCCAGCGCAATTATTGCCAGCACTAAGCACCGCATCGCCACTACGTGCTGATATTAGCGAGCAAGGCTTTGACATTTTGTGTGTACGTGAGCTAACCGGTGGCATTTATTTTGGTGAAAAAGGGCGCAGCGGCGAAGGCGAAAATGAATCAGCATTCGATACGCAAAGATACTCACGTAAAGAAATAGAACGTATTGCACGTTTTGCCTTTGAAGCCGCAAAACTGCGTAGTAGCCATGTTACTTCGGTTGATAAAGCCAACGTTTTAGCATCAAGCGTACTATGGCGCGAAGTTGTTACCGAAGTAAGTAAAGACTACCCAGAAGTAAAACTTGATTATATTTACGTAGATAACGCAGCAATGCAGCTTGTAAAACAACCAAGCCAGTTTGATGTATTACTGTGCGATAACTTATTTGGCGATATTTTGTCTGATGAGTGCGCGATGATCACCGGCTCTATGGGGTTATTACCATCGGCTAGTTTGAACCAGTCGGGCTTTGGTTTATACGAGCCAGCCGGTGGCTCAGCCCCCGATATTGCAGGTAAAGGCGTGGCAAATCCGATTGCACAAATTTTAAGTGCCGCACTAATGCTGCGTTACTCATTGGGCCAAGACGAAGCTGCACGCACCATTGAAAAAGCAGTAGCTGAAGCCGTTGCAGCGGGCGTAGGTACGCCAGATATATTTCCAAACGCTGGCTATACCACCAATGATGTTGCTGCAGCGATTGTTGCGCGCATTTAACTAAAAACACATTTTAATGCCGCAGCTCCGTTAGGCTGCGGCTCAAAACAGATTAGGGGATTAGCAAGTGGCCCAAACGTTATACGACAAAATTTGGCAAGCACATACAATTGCCAGCATCAACGAGCAAACCGATTTACTTTATATTGACCGTCATTTAGTACACGAAGTTACGTCACCACAAGCCTTTGCTGGTTTGCGTGAAAAAAACCGCACTGTACGCTGCCCAGAAAAAACCTTCGCTACTATGGATCATAATGTATCGACCAAAAGTCGCTCATTGGATGCTGCTAGCGAAGTGTCGAAAAATCAATTAATGGCGCTAGATGCAAACTGTAAAGAGTTTGGCATTGTGCTTTACGATTTAAACTCAATTAACCAAGGCATAGTGCATGTTATGGGGCCAGAGCAGGGTATAACTTTGCCTGGCACTACCATAGTATGTGGTGACAGCCATACGTCGACTCATGGTGCATTTGGTGCGCTTGCTCACGGTATTGGCACCTCAGAGGTTGAACACGTATTAGCAACGCAAACATTGCAACAAAAAAAGGCTAAGTCGTTAAAAATTCAAATAAATGGCCGTTTGCGTCCCACCGTTACTGCAAAAGACTTAATTATGGCGGTTATTGGTAAGTTAGGTACAGCGGGTGGCACGGGCTACGTTGCAGAATTTTGCGGTGAAGGAATTGAAGCGTTGTCGATGGAAGCACGTATGACGTTGTGTAATATGAGTATAGAAATGGGTGCCAAAGCAGGTTTAATTGCTTCTGACCAAATCACTTATGATTACCTAAAAGGTCGCCCATTTGCTCCTAAAGGCGCTGATTTTGACGCAGCTGTTAAGTATTGGGAAACATTAAAAACAGATGATGGTGCGCAGTTTGATCATGTTGTTGAGCTAGAGGCCAGCTGCATTCAGCCACAAATTACTTGGGGCACTAGCCCAGAGCAAGTGATTGGCGTAGACGAGTGTATTCCTGATCCTGATAAAGAACCTGATCTAATTAAAGCTGACGCGATCCGCAGTGCATTAAAGTACATGGGCCTAAAAGCGGGCGAAAAGTTATCAAGTGCACAAGTAGATACCGTGTTTATTGGCTCGTGCACCAATAGTCGTATTGAAGATTTACGTGCAGCAGCAAAAATAGTCGAAGGCAAAAAAGTAGTTGCCGGTATTGAAGCGTTAATTGTACCGGGTTCTGGTTTAGTTAAAAAACAAGCCGAAGACGAAGGCTTAGCAGATATTTTTAAAGCAGCTGGCTTTGAGTGGCGTGAACCGGGTTGTTCAATGTGTTTAGCAATGAACGACGACCGCTTAGGTGCAGGTAAACGCTGTGCATCCACCTCAAATCGTAACTTTGAAGGACGTCAAGGCCGTGGCGGGCGCACCCATTTGGTTAGCCCTGCAATGGCCGCTGCGGCAGCTATACATGGTCACTTTGTTGATATTAGAGGAGAAGCCTAATGAGCATTTATTTTAGTGGCTTAATGGCCCCATTGGATAAAAACAACGTGGACACGGATCAAATTATTCCAAAGCAGTTTTTAACCTCAACCAGCCGCGAAGGCTTTGATGCCGCATTATTTTATGATTGGCGCTATTTAGAAAATGACGAGCCAAACCCTGATTTTATTTTAAATCGTCCTTGCTACCAAGGCGCGCAAATATTACTAACGCGCGACAACTTTGGTTGTGGGTCATCACGCGAACACGCGCCATGGGCACTAAAGCAATATGGTTTTGAAGTGATTTTGGCTGAAAGCTTTGCCGATATTTTCTTCAATAACTGTGGCAATAATCAAATGTTAGCCATTGCACTGCCTGGCGATACGCTAGAGCAATTATTTGTGTTAAGTGAGCAACATGACGATATTCATATCGACATCGATCTTGAAAATCAAACACTGACTAGCACTAAATTTGCCCCCATTAGTTTTGATATTCGCAAAGACGTAAAAGAGCGTCTATTAAGCGGCCTAGACTTTATTGGCGTAACCGAAACGCTTAACCCACAAATAGACGCGTTTGAGCAGCAACTTGCTGCAGAGCGTCCTTGGCAGTAAGTTGTTAAAATAAATAAAAAGACGTATTTAGCGCAGCATAAGCTGCGCTTTTTTATTTTAGCGGCAACACATTAATTGTTTTATCAATTTGTTCAAAATAAAAATGCAGTAGCTAAACTAGCGGCGGAAATGGCTGCTATTATTAATAAATTTATCCTTTTAAAGGTTTGAAAACGGGTTACTTTCGAGTCATCTATGGTCGCAAAAAAGCCATTTTTAAATGATTCAGCAAGGTTGGCATGTGCTGTTCCATCTAAAGAGTTTTGGGTAAGCTTTTGCCATTCATTTGGGTGTTGCTGAACAAGGTATTTACATAGGGAAAGGTAATAACGATTTTGTAAAATCAATAATAACATGACTATTATTAAGCCTATATAATTTGTCATTTGGTTCTGCGCTCCATGCTAGTTATTAATTTTATAGTTGACAGTATTTAATTATTATATTTTTTTTGCAACAATTTATATTTTAAAATTATCAGCGAGTTGCAAGTATCATTTGTTGGTTACTCCTGCACTTTGGTGGTTCATCGTGATTACTTCCTTTAAGTGAGTTAAAGGGCTATGGTACTAAAAACTATTATAAGGAATATGTGATGAAATTATTAACTGCAGCCACTTTATTATTGGCTTCATCAACTGTTGTAGCAAGCCCTGCGCCTTTGGTGTCTATTGCTAGCCACGATGCGTTTTTTAGTAATATTGCTGCACATTGCGGTAAAGCTTATGAAGGCAAGGTAAGTGTTGATAACGCCGCGGGACCAAGCTCGTTTGCGGGCAAAAAATTAGTAATGCATGTACGTAAATGTACCGACAGTGAGCTGCAAGTGCCATTTCATGTGGGTGATGATGCATCGCGCACTTGGATTATTACTAAAACGGGCAGTGGCTTAAGCTTAAAGCACGACCATCGCCATCAAAATGGTTCTAACGACATCTCAACTATGTATGGCGGGCATACAAATGATGCTGGCTTTGCACAAATGCAGTCGTTTCCTGCCGATCAATATTCAAAAGAATTATTTGTTGCACAAGGGATAGCACAGTCGGTAGGTAATACTTGGCAAATGTATATTTATCCTGAGGTATTTACTTATCGTTTAATTCGTCAAGGCCGCGAATTTAAAGTGGATTTTGATTTAACTAAACCCATCACTCCGCCAGCAGCCCCTTGGGGATACACAGACTAAAATTATTCATCTTCGCACTGTAGTAAAACACTTAATGCTGGTTGGTAAGCTCTAGGGTTAGTAGGCATACTTTCGTATTCTTGCACGCCATCCAGCACTTTAAGCATAAATGTTTTATTAAGGCACAAGCGATTAGCATGGCGTAGTAAAAATACACTCTGATTTGCAAAGTGTTTGTAATCGTCTGACTGGATCTCTATTTTATAGTTATCATCGTCGAGTTTTGTTTGGTAATAATGTACTTTATTATCAAAGTCGTAGAGTTTTTCTGTTTTTGCTTGTTCGGCAAAAGCTGTGCCTACGCTTGAACAAGCTAGCAAAGTACTGCCAATAACTAAGCTAATGTTTAATCCTTGCATAAATAATTCCTTTAATTTGCGAACTTTATACCCATTAATACTATCAGTATTAAGCGCTATTTATTTATATTAAGTTTAACACCCAATAAGGGAAAGTGTGATGTTCAAACAAATAAAACAACTTTTTTCTGTATTCGATGAGCAACAGCCAAGTATGCAAGAGCATGATTTAAAAACAGCGGTTGCTGCATTATTAATTGAGGTAATGCGCGCCGATGCTAAGTTAGATGATGATGAACAACATACTTTAACGACTACCTTAAAACGCTATTTTGCATTAAACGATGCAGACGTAAACGAGCTGCTAAATAATGCAAACAGTAGCGTGGATAGCGCGACAGATTATTTTCAGTTTTCAAAACAAATTAACCAACATTGTAGTGCTGCGCAGCGCATTGAAATAATAGAGTTATTATGGCGCTTAGCCTATGCCGATGGTGAGATTGATCCGCAAGAAGAGTACGTAATACGTAAAGTGGCAGGCTTGTTATATGTAACTCATGTAGATTTTATCGCCGCTAAAATTGCGGCGACAAAATAGAGCTTTAGCAGGTTAGCTAAGCTTGCTGGCAACAGTTACTAATTGTTGTGCTAATGCAGACACTTTTTCTGCTGTATTTGGGTTATTAATTTGGCCATTTTCATCGAGTACAGTATGCACAGCCGGTACTGCTAGCTGATCGGCAAGTACTAATGAGCCAACACCACTTAAAATATCACGCACGTGGTTTAAGCCACGTAGACCACCTAATCCACCGGGTGATGCTGCAAATAACGCCACTACTTTATTGCGAAAAGCAGGTACTGCACCTTGCTCTGTGCGAGAAGCCCAGTCGATTGCATTTTTAAGCGCTGCAGTAATAGAGCCATTGTATTCAGGGCTGGCTAATAAAATACCATCTGCAGCACGTAACTTCTCTTTTAACAGCTGCACATCGGCAGGAGTACCTTGCGCTTCAATATCTTGATTAAAAAGTGGGATATTTAAATCGGCAAGTTTAATTATTTCTACTTCTGCACCACTTTCTAATGCAAAGCGTGCTGCTTCATTGATCAGTTGTTGATTAAAGCTGTCTTTACGTAAACTACCTGCTAAAGCAATAATTTTTGGTGCTGTCATGGTTTATCCTGCTAATGTGTTAGTAAATCACTTAACCAAAGTTCGGGCTAATGTAACCTGAGCTCCGGATAATAAATTTATCTCAAGCAGCTGTCTTCAGCGCTAACTGCGTTGAATTTACTTGCAATAGGCCAGCTATTGACGCGTAAATTCGCCTTGTTTTCACTGAAAACCTCTGGCTAGAGAAAATAAAATTAAATATAACGATGATTCAATATGTTAGTAAATCTCTTAACCAGAGTTCAGGTTAATGTAGATAATATGGGGCTACTTTACCAAAAAATGACTTGAAGAAAACCCGAATAAACGCAACACTTATGTGCGTATATGCACATAAGTTTAAGGTGGCACAGTATGGCGGTTAAGTTTGAAGATTGGCAAGATGTTAAAGTGGCTTTTGAGGTTGCACGTTTAGGTACCTTAACTGCGGCGGCAGAGGCGCTTAATGTGCACCATAGTACAGTGCTTAGGCGAATTAATAATCTTGAAAAAAACTTAAACACACGTTTGTTTCATCGCCATGCTCGTGGCTATAAAGCAACAGAAACAGGCGCTAAGCTGTTTAGTACCGCACAAGTGATCGACAGCTCTCTTGAGCAGTTACATAATGATATTGCTGCGGCTGATAGCACACTGCGCGGCAGTTTACTGTTAACCACGGTTAGTGGCTTTATGGATGTGCTTGGCGATGTGTGCGAGCAATTTCAGGCGCTACATCCACAAGTGCAGCTTGAGATGATTTTAGAGCAAAAGCGTTTACGGCTCGATCACGGTCAGGCGCACATTGCCGTACGTGCAGGGCCAAGGCCCGATGAAGGCGACTATATTGCACAGCATTTGGCTCAGCTTAACTCGGGTTTATATGCTAATCAGCGATATATTAATAAATATGGTATGCCTAAATCGCTGAGTGATTTACAGCAACATAACTTTATTTCTGGCGTGGCGGGCTTTAATGCGCGGGTGCCGTATTTTGAATGGGTAGATCAGCATATTGCAGCGCCGCAAATAAAACTGCGTGTGTCAGAAACCTCAGAAGCTACGCGTGCTGTAATTAAAGGCTTAGGAATTGGTGGGTTACAGCACAATGTTGCGGCTCAATACGCTAATTTAGTACCCATTTTATCTAATGAATTAATCTGGTGTACTGATATATGGCTAGTAACGCATCATTTGGTGCATCGTACCGCAAAGGTACAGGCGTTTAGCCAATTGTTAAAAACCTATTTTCAAACCAATAAAGCAAGCTAATGTGGCATTATAAAAACTTAGGTGATGCTATGTTTGCAGATGCAGAGCTGGCTAAAATAAAACAGCTAGCAAAGGCTACCAACGCACCACTTTACGTTAAATATTACGCAAAAAGTGGACTGCATTGTGAAGTGTTACTGTATTTTTCGCCACACTATCAATCGCTTGCTGCTCTGCTGGGGGCTACTTGCTGTAAAGCCCCTAACTTAGATGAACTGACGGTTTTATAGCTATTTTATAGCGACTTTTTGACTGAAATACCTAAGCGTTTAGCCAAGCGAACTAAGTTTGCACGGTCTACTTTTAAGGTGCGTGCTGCACTTGCCCAGTTATAATTATGTTGCTCAAGCTGCTGACTAATTAAATGATGGGTAAAGGTATCGGTTGCTTGCTTAAGTGATAAATTTTGCTCTGCTATGTTAGTGCTACTGCCAGTGGTGGTGTTTGTGGTACTAGCAGGTAATGATAACTGTGTTGTATTACTCGCACTAAGGTTTAGCTCACAGTGCTCGGGCTTTATGGTAATAATGGCTTGTTGCCATTGGCTTTGTTTGGCCTTTAGTGCTGCGCGGCTAATTACATGCTCTAGCTCCCGTACGTTACCCGGCCACTGATATTGGGTTAACAATAATTGTGCATCGACACTTAACTTAAGTTGTTTTATTGCTAATTTTCGTGCGGTTTGCTCAACAAAAAAACCAGCTAATAAAACCACATCGTTTTCACGCTGGCGTAACGGCGCTACCGTTAGCGGGTAGACACTTAATCTATGGTATAAATCGGCTCTAAAGCGTCCTTCGGCTACTTCTTTTTTTAAATTACGATTAGTAGCAGCAATAACCCGCACATCAACATATTTCACTTCGTCTTCGCCTACTGTTTGTATTTCGCCACTTTGTAATACCCGTAGCAATTTACTTTGTAGTACCAGTGGTAGCTCGCCTATTTCGTCTAAAAATAAAGTACCACCGTGCGCTAGCTGAAACTTACCTTGGCGCGCATGATCCGCCCCAGTAAAAGCGCCTTTAGCATGGCCAAAAAACTCACTTTCGGCGAGATTTTCAGCAAGCGAAGCACAGTTTAAATGAATAAGTGGCTGCTCACTGCGTTTCGAGTGTAAATGAATATTACGTGCAACCAGCTCTTTGCCTACGCCGGTTTCGCCTAAAATTAACACACTAAAATTAGAGGCGGCGACAAGTTTTATATCATTTTTAAGTGCTTGTATTGCTGAGCTTTGACCAATAATTTCGCCGCCATCACGGGTGAGTGCTTCGCGGTTAAGCTCTTGCACTAAGGCGCTAGAATGCTGTGCATGTAATTTGTAATGAGCCAGCTGTAATGCCGTTTTAAAATGTGCGCTGCATAGCGTTTGTAAGGTGCTAAGCGTTTGCGCACTAATAGCGTTAAAGGCATTGGCATTTAGGCTGTCAAACGTAATCACACCTAATAACTGTTGTTGATAAAATAGGGGTAAACCTAAGCAAGCATGTACCGGAATGTCGCCAGTTTTTGCTAGTAGTAAGCCGTCGTACGGATCGGGCAATGGACAGTCATGGGCAAATTGCAGTGGTTGCTGAGTATTACAAATAGCTTCTAAGCGCGGATGCTCACTAAGCTTAAAACGCCGCCCCAGGCTATCTGGCATTAAGCCTTTAATTGCAAGTGGCTTGAGCTGCTCACCTTGTAGCTCAAGCAGTGCGCTGGCATCACTGGCAATCACTGTTTCAAGGACAGTAAGTAATTGCTCAAAACAGTTTTTATCTAATGTGCTTTGAGCCAGCTTTACCGCTACGGCAGTGAAGTTAATTGCGCTGCTCATGTCAAAATGACTCTTATGTGTTTTTTGGTTTGATTTATGGTAGGTCATAAAGACATAAAAAGCAAAGGTGGATAAGTTAGTTCATTGAAATATATATGTTTATTTTATTGGCACGATAAGTGTAATAGGTAGTTAAGTGCATTAGTTGTTGAGGCCGTTATGAACACCTTGGTTATACATAATCCAAGCTACAAAATTGAGACAGCTTGTTTACTGAAAAAACTACTGCTAGTGGCAAACTCATTATTAGCAGCTAGTTGTGCATTACTAATAACCAGTATTTTAATTAGCTACCCTTTTGCCGATTACTTTTCTATACCGGTGCAAATTTCGGCACATATTAGCACTATTGTTATTGCTGCTATTTTAAAAATTAGCTATGTGCTGCGTTGTATCGCACTGCATGGCATGGGGAAGGAAGTTCGTTAATGCGACCTATTAATTTATCTCAGCCGGTACCGGCTAATATTCGCTTTTACCAAATAACGCAGTGGCCAGTATGGATGCTGCCATTTAGACCCTATTTTTTAGCCGCAGGCTTGTTGGCTTTTAGTTCAATAGGCTACTGGTTATTAATTTTAACGGGTAGTGCAACTTGGCAGTTAACAATCCCCGCTACATTATGGCATGCCCATGAAATGTTATTTGGTTTTGCAGGTGTTGTTGCAGTGGGTTTTTTACTTACCGCCGCGCAAACTTGGACTGGAGTACCTAGCATTAGTGGCAAAAAGTTAATGCTATTAACGCTGCTATGGCTTGGGGCGCGAGGCGCATTTTTTGTGTCTTTGCCTGCTTTTGCACAATTTAATTTATATGCGGTGTTAGTGTTACAGCTCGCATGGTGGCTAGGTGTTATTGCAGCATTAGCTAATATGTTATTAACCGCTAAAAGCAAAAATAACTATCAATTTTTAGTGCTATTAGCGGCGCTGTGTACGTTAAATATTGTTTACTTGGCCCTGCTGATTGAACAAAACATGCAGTTTGCGCTCGCCATTGTTGATACAGCAGTATTACTGATGACCTTATTAATTGGCATAGTAGCAGGGCGTGTATTGCCATTTTTTACCAGTAAAGGCCTTGGTTTAACAGCGCAGGTACGTACAGCTAACGTTGACTCAGTATTACTGTATATGAGCGTTTTTAGTATTGCGGTGTTTTTTCTTAGTCAGTTATTTTTTAATCAGCTAAACCCAGGCTGGGCACTTGCTGTTGTTGCTGTGCTGCATTTAATCCGTAGTTTTTATTGGTGGGATAAAAACGTACTTAAAGTTCCTTTGTTATGGTCTTTGCATTTTTCGTACTTGGCACTAGGTGTAGGTTTAATGCTGGTAGCCGTGAGTTTTTACAGCAGTGTTATTTTATTTAAAGATGCATTACACCTCATTACCATAAGTACCATAGGGATGATGATTTTAGCCATGATGACACGCGTATCTCATGGGCATACCGGGCGCTCTTTGACTATTCCACATTATATGGCGGTTGCTTTTGCTTTAGTGTTAGTGGCTGGGATTACTCGTTCTTTACTGCCTTTTGTTATTGGGCCACACCTAGCTTGGCAGCTAAGTGCTGGGCTGTGGCTAATTGCCTTTTTATTATTTTTAATTCACTGCACACCTATTTTAACACAGCGTCGTGTTGATGGGCGTCGTGGTTAACCTATACCTATTTTATTAATTGGGTATTATTCACACGTAGGAAAACCTAGATGTTATCTGATAAAACTATTGAAATTGTTAAAAGTACTGTTCCTTTATTAGCAGAGGCAGGTACGGTTGTTACTGATCATTTTTACAAGCGTTTATTTAGTCATAATCCTGAGCTTAAAAATATTTTTAATATGAGCAACCAAGATACCGGCCGTCAACAATTTGCATTATTTAACGCATTGGCTGCTTATGCACAAAACATTGATAATTTAGAGGTGTTAAAAGCGGCACTTGGGCGTATTAACCATAAACATACTAGTTTAAATATTTTGCCGGAGCACTACCCAATTGTTGGTGCACATTTAATTGGCACGCTGAAAGAGCTTATTCCTGAGCAGTTCACGCCAGATGTTGAATATGCTTGGCGTGAAGCGTATGGCGTACTTGCTGATATTTGTATAACTGAGGAAGCTGCTTTATACGAGCACAGCAAAAATAACTTAGGCGGTTGGGCAGGCACACGTCAGTTTGCAATAACTAATAAGCAGGCTGAGTCAGAGCTGGTAACTAGCTTTACGCTTACGCCAGTTGATGGCGAGGCAGTAATTGCCCATAAACCGGGTCAATATTTAGGTATTAAAGTTAAGCCAGAGGCTAGTGAATATGAAGAGATCCGCCAGTATTCTATTTCGCAAAAAAGTAATGGTAAAAACTACCGTATTAGCGTTAAAAAAGAGTTATTACCAACCCCTGGCATGGTGTCTAACCATTTACACTCACTAGAGCAAGGCGCAATAGTAGAGCTATATCCGCCTGCAGGGGATTTCTTTTTACGAAATAACACCAGCCCTGCTGTGCTTATTTCAGCGGGTGTTGGGCAAACGCCAATGGTAGCAATGTTAGAGACGCTATTAAGCGATACTGCTAATCAAAATATTATGTATTTGCATGCTTGCGAAAATACTCAGCAGCACTCATTTGCTAATTATTTAAATGAACTAAGCACTGTTTACCCGCGCTTACAAACCATGACTTGGTTTAATCAAGGCGATGCAGGAGCTGATTTTACCGGTTTTATGGATTTACACGCAGTACAAGCGCAATTGCCACTGAGCAACGGCGACTTTTACTTGTGTGGACCCGCTAATTTTATGGCCTTTGTGAAAAAACAACTGCTAGAATTAGGCGTTAATAACGGACACATTCATTACGAAATTTTTGGCCCGCATCAAGATCTATAATATTTATAGAATAAAACTCAATTAAAAAAGCGCGCTATTGGGCATTACTTCAATAGCGCGCTTTTTTGTGCCGTTAAATAACCTGAACTCCGGATAATAAACCTATCTCAAGCAGCTATTTTCAGCGCTAACTGCGTTGAATTCACTTGCAATAGGCCAGCTATTGACGCGTAAATTCGCCTTGTTTTCACTGGAAATCTCTGGCTAGAGAAAATAAAGCTAAATATAACTATGATTCAATACGTTAGTAAATCTCTTAACCAGAGTTCAGGTTAAATATTAAACTGGCTCCTAATACCTTTAAATTAAAGCTTTTTGGTATTGGTTTGCGCGGCATACGCTTGTTGTTGCCAAGCATTAAATAACTGCTGTTGTTTATTTGATATTTTTAAGCCGTAAGTTTTTTGCATATAGGCATAGGCGTCGGCTATTTGTTTACGGGCATAAAAAGGAGGCTCTATTACTCGTTGTTTAAAGTTAACTTTAACTTCACAGCGACCGTATTGGGTGGCGCTTTCACTAAGCATTCCAAATCGATAATTAGAACGATCTGCGTTAATTTCACCAATAGCAGGAGCTAAGTTGTTTATATCGGCTTCCATCTTCCTAAACTTAGCACTTACTTTACGGCAGTTTTTACGCCCGCCATCTTGCCAGCATTGTAATTGGTGGCCAAACTCCCAGGCAGGCACAATATGCTCCCATTCTATGCGTAAAGCGCGTGCATTTACGTTACCTGAGCGGGTATGTGTATTGCGTGGCACATAGCCACAGTTAGTGGGGTCGGGAACTAGTTTTTTACCCTGTTTTTTTATATCGCAGCCACAGTAAATACTTTTAGCATTACTAGGGAGGGTTTTAATTAGGTGTCTTTTAGCGGTTGAAAACCGAGTGAATTCTTCAGCCGATAGCGAAAAGCATACAAAAAAAGCCAACAAGGCTAAAATAAATCGAGTCATATCCATCACATACGTGAACTACAGGAGCGGCTAGTTTAATGACTTGAAGCTAAAAGATAAAGTTTACTTAAGCCATATTTACCGTTCTTTAGTATTTAACCTTAGCTCTGGTTAAGAGATTTACTAACGTATTGAATCATAGTTATATTTAGTTTTATTATCCGGAGCTCAGGTTATCTACTTTAAATTGTTGTTTAAATAAACAAAAGTTGTTACTTAAAGAGTATGATGAAAGCTCATAAGTTTGTGATTTGGATTGCGAATGAAATTTATAGATTATTATGCCGTGCTTGGAGTATCGCCCGATGCAGACGATAAAGCGGTTAAAGTAGCTTATAAAAAGCTAGCTAGAAAATATCATCCAGATGTAAGTAAAGAACCTCAAGCCGAGGAAAAGTTTAAAGAGATAGGTGAAGCTTACGAAGTTATTCACAACAAAGAAGAGCGCGCTAAATACGATGTGTTACGTCGTAATCAACAAAACCGTGCTCAGCAGCAAGCAAATTATGGCGGTAGCTATGGCTCGTCACAAAACCATTATCAGCAAGGTGATCCCCAAGCCGATCAGGAGTTTTCTGATTTTGTAAATTCAATGTTTGGCGGCGCAGGTGGGTTTAACCATGGCGGGCAGGGCAGAACTGGTGGCGCTCGTGCGCAAAAAGGACAAGATGTGGAAATTGAATTCCCGGTATTTCTTGAAGAAACGTTAGTCGATACCGTTAAACCAATTGAGTTTATGCTGCCGCAGCGAGACAGTAGTGGCCGTGTATCTGAAGTTAAAAAATCGCTTAAAGTTAAAATTCCTGCCGGCTCGGTTAATGGCGAACGCATTCGCTTAAAAGGCCAAGGTGGATTAGGTTCGGCAAATGGCCCTAATGGCGATTTGTATTTGCAAATTCGCTTAGTGCCTCATCCATTATTTGACGTTGAGGGGCATGACCTAAATATAGTGGTACCTCTTGCACCATGGGAAGCTGCTTTGGGCACTAAAATAAATTTACCTACATTAGCCGGAAAAATCCAACTAACTATTCCAGCTAATAGTCAATCGGGTCAACGTTTACGCATTAAAGGTAAAGGGTTAATTAGTAAAAAAGCCAAAGGTGACTTATTTGCTGTGATTAAAATTGTTAATCCAGCATTGAGTGATGATGTTAGCAAAAAGCTTTGGCAAGAGCTGGCCGAAAAAGCCCATTTTGACCCCCGTAGCAATTGGAGCAAGTCATAATGAAAATTATCGAGGCACCACAAGGCAATTTACTCACTAGCCAAGAATTGTGTGTGAGTAGTGATATTAGCGAAGCCATATTATATGAATTGGTTGAGCACAGCATTGCTATTCCTATTGAGGGCGAGCGCGTTACAGAATGGCAATTTACGGTATCAACAGTGATCTTAGTTAAAAAGGCTGCGCGTATTCAGCATGACTTATCGTTAGATTGGTCTGCTATTGCTTTGGTTTTACAATTATTGGATGAACGGGATGAGTTGATTGCTGAAAACCAAATGTTAAAGCAGCACTTAAGTCGATTTAAACATTTAGAATAAAAAATAGTGGTTAAATTTTAAATGCGAGTAGCTAGCTATTTTTATGGAGCTAGCTCAGCACTTTTATAATAGTGAGCTTTTGGTGCTTAAATATTTTTTATTCGTGAAATAAGAGTAAGTAAAGCGTCAATAAATGCGTAAAAATAGCCGACTATTCAGATAAAAAAGGTGAATATTGCAGAGTTGATTTGGTATAAGCGTAAAACTGCGTTAAAGTTTACAGCGAACTAATTAGAGGATAAACAGCAGACAATGTCGGAAATTCAATTTTTAAATGTAGACCTAGAGCTTGAGTCAAAGCAAGATATTAGCGTGCTTGTAGCTGACCTAAAAAAAATCGCCACTATTTTACATTATGATAAAGACGAATACCGTCAGTTAGCGCGTATAGAAGTAACAGGCGAAATATCTTCACCGGATAAAGCAATTAACCACTTATGTGAGTTAGTAGAGTCATGCTCGCGGGCTGCACTTAAGCAATGGTTGAGTTGTTCGCGCCGTACCTTTGATATTGGTTTTGAATCGGGCACTTCGCCAAAGTGTTTTAACCAAGCGCTGCACGCCGATACATTATTACGTATATCGGCAATTGGTGCAGGCATGGAAATTACTATTTACCCGCTAGAAAAATAGCCTTAGCCTTTGCGCTCTACAACAGCTGCGGTCATTTTTGATACGCAGCAAAGCTCGCCGCGACTATTCGTTATTTTTATTTCCCATACTGAGCTACGCTTGCCAATATGAAACGCTTTTGCGGTGGCGGTTAAGGTGCCATTACGCGAGGCTTTTAAATGGCTGGCACTGATCTCTTGCCCTACACAATAAAATTTAGTGAAGTCGACCACAAAATTAGCCGCGTAGCTGGCAACACTTTCGGCTAAAACCACGTTTGCTCCGCCATGCACCATGCCTATAGGGTTATGGTGCGCAGGAATTGCTGGCATAGTGGCAACTAAGTAATCATCACCAATTTCAGTTATTTCAATCCCCATGGTTTTCATCAGTGTACCTTGGCCATTTATGCCTTGGTCTAACTGCTTACAAAACGCTAAAGTAATAGGTTGATGCCAAATACTCATTGTTACTCCTTTAAAGGTTGAAAACGATAACCGATAATACGATTTTTCATGGCGATATGATAGCCAAATTAGTGCAGCTACTGCATGGTAATACAGTGCTACTTTTTGCTTTCTACATAGTGCTTAATTTCATCGAGATCTTTTTTTAGCATTTTACGCATCGAACTTTTAAGAAAAAACCCTATCACTGCAGAGATCATTTTTACCCAAATAGACTCAGAGCTATCAGAAAAAGTCATGGTTAAACAGGTGCTAGGTTCGGCGGCGGTAAGTGACAGCTTAGTGGTATAAACTGCCCCGCCATTTTCTGCGCGAGTGCAATAGTATTCATTAGTAACAGCTTCGGTGATCCACATGGTTTCTGAGGCTGCTTTGCCAAAAATTTTTCGTGTTTCTAACCATTTTAGGCCCACTAGCCCTTGTGGTGGCTTCTCGATTATTTTTACATCAATAATGCCAGACAGCATATTGGCACTGTTTTCGATGTCAGTTATTGCCGCCCATACTTTACGTTTAGGACCGTTAATTATTACCGCTACAGTGATATTCATAACACTCTCCGTTAATTCACATTGATGAAGTTAAGGCCCATTACAAAAACGATAGCTAACTAATTTTTAATAACAGTAACAACTTAGTAGTTATGTAATTAATGTAACGTAAAACTAACACTATCGTGATCTGCGTAATTTTATCTGTAATTTACTTGGTAATTTTAAGCTTAGACCAATGCCACCTTTGGCAGCAAAGGCGAGGAGTAATTTAAATTTGCGATTTTCAGATAACTGTATATACTCACAGTTAAATGTACTGTATGGAAAACCAGTTGTATGCGACCATTAACTAACCGCCAAGCGCAAATACTCGAACTTATTAAAGTGTTTATTAAAGACACTGGTATGCCTCCTACACGCGCAGAAATTGCACAAACATTAGGCTTTAAAAGTGCTAATGCAGCAGAAGAGCATTTAAAAGCGCTGGCTAAAAAAGGCGCTATTAAAATGAAACCAGGCGCTAGCCGTGGTATTCAACTTATTGAAGAAGATGAACCAGAACAACTTGGTTTACCGTTAATAGGCCGTGTAGCTGCCGGCGAACCTATTTTGGCGCAACAACATGTTGAGAGCCATTGTAAAATTGACCCGTTAATGTTTAAACCCGCTGCCGATTTTTTATTGCGTGTAAATGGTATGAGCATGCGAGATATTGGTATTATGGATGGTGATTTACTGGCTGTTCATCGCACTCAAGTTGCCGAAAATGGCCAAGTTATTGTTGCCCGCGTTGATGACGATGTAACTGTAAAACGCTTAGAAAAAGCAGGCAAAAAAGTATTATTGCATGCTGAAAATAAAGAATTTTCGTCGATAGAAGTGGATCTTGAAAACGAATCTTTTAATATTGAAGGCTTAGCTGTTGGGGTTATTCGTAATGCTGACTGGATGTGACAATTAAGCTGTTATAGCTATGTAAAATATCGGCATAATTTAATAGCTCAGATAATTAATGCGCACTTTTTAGTGCGCTTTTTTTTGCCTTTTTTTTGTGAAAATTCCGCTGCAATGAAAAAATTATATTAAGTTTATGTTTTTTATCATTTAAGTATTTAATACTCGTTATCGCTGTCTTTTTATTTGTAACCCTTGCTGTTGCTCACTTCCTGCTTAGAACAAAATTAAATAAATCCCATATTTACGCTAATCCCCTAATATTATTTGATTATTTTTCAAACTAAAACTTGCTAGTTGTTCAATTATTAACTAATTGTTAATGGGCTGGACTAACAATAACTCACAGCTTTAGTTTTGAGAAAATATATTTATATATCCGGCAGCAATACAAAAATAAAAAATAACAAATTGGCATTTAAAGCTTATGTCTTTTTGTTTTGCACTCGCAACAGTATTAAAGGAGCTGTCACATGGGTAAATTGAGCTCTACCTTGTGGCTTATATTGTTTGTTTTTCCGCAGTTAGCATTGGCAAATAGCCAATATAATATGCGCAAAGGCGTAACCGATATAAGTAATAATGTTTATCAACTACACATGACCATATTTTTAATATGCTGTGTAATAGGCGTGATTGTATTTGCCGTTATGTTTTGGGCACTTATTCATCATCGTAAATCTAAAGGAGCAGTTGCTGCTCAATTTCACGAAAGTACCAAAGTAGAAATACTCTGGACAGCAATTCCATTTGTTATTTTAATAGCAATGGCAGTCCCCGCAACTAAAACATTAATAGCGATGGAAGATGCCAGTAAAGCGGATATCACTATTAAAGTAACTGGTTCACAATGGAAATGGCATTACGAATATATGGGGGAAGATGTTGAGTTTTACTCAATACTTGCCACACCGCAAAATGAAATTGCTAACCTAGCCGATAAAAACCCCAACTATTTACTTGAGGTAGATAAGCCTCTGGTATTACCGATCAATAAAAAAGTACGCTTTTTAATGACCTCCGACGATGTTATTCATTCTTGGTGGGTGCCCGATTTTGCTATTAAAAAAGATGCAAACCCGGGGTTTATTAACGAAACGTGGACCAACATAAACGAAGTCGGTATTTATCGCGGTCAGTGTGCTGAGCTATGCGGTAAAGATCATGGCTTTATGCCAGTGGTAGTAGAGGCTAAGTCAGAGGCCGATTTTAAAGTTTGGCTAGCAGATGCTAAACAAGCAAAGCAAAAAGCAGCAGCAGCAGATGCTGCATTACTTGACCAAACACTCCCTAAAGAAGAATTAATGACTTTGGGTGAGCAAGTGTATATGGCCAATTGTGCTGCATGTCATCAGCCCACAGGGTTAGGTTTGCCAGGCGTTTTTCCTGCACTTAAAGGCAGCCCGATAGTGCTTGGCGATATAAAAGACCACATTGATATTGTTATTCACGGAAGCCCCGGCACAGCCATGCAAGCCTTTGCTAAACAGCTCTCTATAAAGCAATTAGCAGCGGTAATTACTTATAAGCGTAATGCATGGGGTAATGATACCGGTGATGTAATTCAACCAAGTGAAATACAGGCAGCACTTGATGCCGATGGGGAGGCGAACTAATGAGTAGCATAGTAGAACAACCTGACATTAATGAAGCTCACCACGCTCATCATCCTGCTAAAGGCTTTAAGCGTTGGTTATATACCACTAATCATAAAGATATAGGTAGCTTGTACTTAATTTTTTCGCTAACTATGTTTTTTATTGGTGGTGCTATGGCTATGGTGATCCGCGCTGAGTTATTTCAGCCAGGATTGCAATTAGTCGATCCTCACTTTTTTAATCAAATGACCACGGTTCATGGATTGATTATGGTATTTGGTGCCGTTATGCCGGCCTTTACTGGCTTAGCTAACTGGATGGTGCCATTAATGATTGGCGCGCCTGATATGGCCTTACCCCGAATGAATAACTGGAGTTTTTGGATTTTACCATTCGCGTTTTTAATTTTATTATCATCGCTATTAATGCCCGGTGGCGGTCCTGCGTTTGGTTGGACTTTTTATGCGCCGCTGTCCACAACCTACAGTAATGACAATACCGCCATGTTTGTATTTGCTGTGCATATTATGGGTATTAGCTCCATTATGGGGGCAATTAATGTAATTGTAACCATAGTTAACTTGCGTGCCCCAGGCATGACTTGGATGAAGGTCCCTATGTTTGTATGGACTTGGCTGATAACGGCATTTTTATTAATTGCGGTTATGCCGGTACTCGCAGGTGCAGTGACCATGGTGCTCACCGATAAATACTTTGCAACCAGCTTTTTTGATGCAGCTGGTGGCGGTGATCCGGTGATGTTTCAGCACATATTTTGGTTTTTTGGCCACCCCGAAGTATACATAATGATTTTGCCGGCTTTTGGCATTATTTCTACTATAGTTCCTACCTTTTCGCGTAAAAAACTTTTTGGTTATTCCTCCATGGTATATGCCACGGCGTCAATTGCGTTGTTGAGTTTTACAGTGTGGGCGCATCATATGTTTACTACCGGTATGCCGGTGGCTGGCGAGCTGTTTTTTATGTACGCGACTATGCTGATATCGGTGCCCACTGGAGTAAAAATATTTAATTGGGTAGCCACTATGTGGCGCGGTTCAATTACGTTTGAAGTCCCCATGCTGTTTAGTATTGCTTTTATTGTGTTGTTTACCTTAGGTGGTTTTTCGGGATTGATGCTGGCCATTACACCGGCTGATTTTCAGTACCATGATACCTACTTTGTAGTGGCACATTTTCATTATGTACTGGTAACGGGAGCGGTGTTTTCTATTATGGCAGGCGCGTATTATTGGCTGCCTAAATGGACTGGCAATATGTATAACATAGCGCTGGCTAAATGGCATTTTTGGTTATCGCTGGTAAGCGTAAATGTATTGTTTTTTCCTATGCACTTTGTAGGGCTTGCAGGCATGCCACGCCGTATACCCGACTATGCGCTACAGTTTGCTGACTTTAACGCCATTATTAGTATTGGCGGCTTTGCCTTTGGATTATCGCAGTTGTTGTTTGTAGCTGTAGTGATTAAATGCGCACGCGGCGGCGACAAGGTTCCTGCAAAAGTGTGGGAAGGCGCAGAAGGACTGGAGTGGGAGGTAGATTCACCTGCTCCGTACCATACATTTTCAACACCACCGGAAATTAAATAATGATACACGCACCGCTACTTAAGCGCTTAGTTGTTATTTGCTTAGCCATGTTCGCATTTGCATTTGCGTTAGTGCCTTTGTATGACGTGTTTTGTGATATTACCGGCATTAACGGTAAGCCATCATTAGAGCAAGCAAAGCAAAGCACGCAAGTAATACAAAATCGCGAAATAAGTGTGAGCTTTACCACGCATGCACAAAGCGGTGCACCCTTTGCTGTGAAGTCTAAAGAGTACAGTGTTGCGGTAAAGCCCGGTGCTATGCGTGAGGTAATGTTTAGCGCCAAAAATAATAGTGACCAAGATAAAGTAATGCAGGCAGTGCCTTCGGTATCACCCGGTAGAGCAGCAAAATACTTACATAAAATAGCGTGTTTTTGTTTTGATCAACAGCCATTAAAAGCAGGTGAAGAACTAGAGTTTACGTTGCTTTTTTATGTTGATACCGCACTACCAAGTGACATTGAAGAGTTAACTTTATCTTATACGGTATTTGATATTAGTGAGCGGCTAGCAGCCAATAACAACTAGCCTAACTAGTGACAACCAGGAGCAAATAAAATGAAGCAAGAATATGAGCATTATTATGTACCAGATCAAAGCCCATGGCCGATTGTTGGCGCAGTAGCATTATTTTTTATTGCAGTAGGTGCAGCTCTAACCGTAATGAGTGCCGGTAAAGAAGGTGGCAGTGGCATTTATATTTTGTACGCAGGTATAGCAGTACTGCTGTATATGTTGTTTAGCTGGTTTAAAAACGTGATTGATGAGGCCGGGAAAGGCTTATATTCGGCGCAAATGGATCGCTCTTTTCGACAAGGAATGAGTTGGTTTATTTTTTCTGAAGTAATGTTTTTTATGGCATTTTTTGGCGCACTTTTTTACGCCCGTATGCTTTCTGTGCCTTGGCTTGGTGGTGCCGATAACAATGCCATGACTAACGAAGTGCTTTGGCCTACATTTGAAGCTGTGTGGCCATTAATTACCACGCCAGGGGGCGACACTACCCAAGCTATGGGATGGCAAGGTCTACCGCTGATTAACACCTTAATTTTATTGACCTCATCAGTTACTTTGCATTTTGCCCATGTGGCAATAGAAAGTGATAAACGCGGCCAGTTAAAAGTGTTTTTAGGACTGACTATTTTATTGGGTGCAGTTTTTTTAGGCCTACAAGTAGAAGAATATATTCATGCGTATAACGATTTAAACTTAACATTAGATGCCGGTATTTATGGCAGCACGTTCTTTTTACTTACGGGTTTTCATGGCATGCATGTGACCTTAGGAACTATTATTTTATTGGTAGTATTTTTACGAATTTTAAAAGGACACTTTACTAAAGATAAGCACTTTGCTTTTCAAGCGGCGGCTTGGTACTGGCATTTTGTTGATGTAGTTTGGTTATGCTTATTTATATTTGTGTATGTGCTGTAGTTATTAAAGGGGCGTTATTGCCGCTAATAAAGCCAAGTTTTAGTGCGGCAATAACAACTATTAATACCACCACAGAAAATAATACGCGACGACCTAAAAAGTGAGACATAGGTCGTCCTTGGGTTTTTCCAGAGACCATAATAAATAAAGCGCGAAACAAGTTAAAAAGTATAAATAATAACAACAATACAATAAAAATTTTAATCATCACTAGGTTGACCCTTTATGCAGTTAATTAGATGGCGTGAACAAAAGTTTAGCTCAATAATCACCATTTGTATGGTAGTGATTGTAGTTTTGGTGTGTGTGCGTTTAGGTTTTTGGCAGTTAGAACGTGCGACACACAAACAACAGCAGTTAGCTTCTATTGCAACGCTGCAAACGCACGGTGTAATGAGCTGGCAGCAAATGCTTAAACTACCTAGTAACTGGAATAAAACAGGATTGTTAGTTGAGTTAACAGGGCATTTTATTAACGATGAATATTGGCTTTTAGACAACCAAGTTTATAACGGGCAGGTGGGTTATGACTTACTGGCACTGTTAAAGCCAAATAACGAAACACATGCCATTTTGGTTAATTTAGGCTGGATAAAAGCTCCCCTATCGCGCAATGCATTACCCAAAGTAACCCTACCTAAACACGCTTTTACGCTTACTGCTCAAATAAAAGAAAATAACCTCACTGCTTTTAGCCTCGAGAGTAAAACCAATAACATTGATTTACCAAAGCGAGTGCAAACAATTGAATTAAATAAGTTGAGCGAACAAAGCCAGCAATTATTAGTTAATTTTATGGCGTATCGCCAAGGTAGCGGCGATGCAATAGGTATACCTCACTATACCGCGGTTGTTATGAGCCCACAAAAACACCACGCTTATGCGGTGCAATGGTTTTTAATTGCGCTGGCGTGCGTTTTAGTGGCTATTTTTGCAAGTAAAAAAAGGACACATAATGAAAAATAACCCCCTTTTACTGTTTGTCATTTGCTGCGCTATTCCGCTAATTTTAGCGTACAGCGCGCTTAAATTAGATTGGTTACCTACCGCCATTACTAACAATGGTGAGTTTTTACAGCAACAGGTTAAATATGAAAATTGGCCGCAAAACAATCATAAGCAATGGACTATTGCCCTAAATTACTCCAATGGATGTACTACGCCTTGTAGTGAGCAATTAGCCGCACTAAATAATTTATACATAGCGCTAGGCAAAAACCAGAATAAAGTAGATGTCGCCGTGATAGGCGAAGTAAAAGCTGCCAACTCCCCGTGGAAAAGTATAGATGCGCAACCAAACTTACAACCGGCTAGTTTGTATTTAATCGACCATATGGGGCTTGTAGTGCTTGAGTATCCATTTAAAACACAGCCACAGGAAAATAGATTAGTACAAAAAGGACTATTAAAAGATCTAAAAAAATTACTGAGTTATTCTCGTTCGAGCTAAGTAGGAAGATGCCATGTATAAAAATTATAAAAACTGGGTATTAATAACGGGCTTATTGGCTTTGATAGTAGTGGCGTTGGGTGCTTATACTCGCTTAAGTGATGCCGGGTTGGGTTGCCCAGATTGGCCAGGATGTTATGGCTTTTTAACTGTACCCAAACATGAAGCCGATATAGCGCAAGCAGCACAAAGTTATCCCGATATGATGTTTGAAACCGCTAAAGCATGGAAAGAAATGATTCATCGCTACTTTGCCGGTACGCTAGGCTTGCTCATATTAGCCTTATTTGTATATGCTTTTTTAAAACGTCAATCGCCAACAACGCCAGTTAAATTACCATTACTACTGTTATTGTTAGTGATATTTCAGGCTGCATTAGGTATGTGGACGGTTACGATGAAT
Source organism: Pseudoalteromonas sp. 20-MNA-CIBAN-0454 (assembly GCF_040308685.1). NCBI lineage: Bacteria > Pseudomonadati > Pseudomonadota > Gammaproteobacteria > Alteromonadales > Pseudoalteromonadaceae > Pseudoalteromonas > Pseudoalteromonas sp. 20-MNA-CIBAN-0454. The sequence continues at coordinate 39,382 of NZ_JBEOOB010000013.1, forward strand.
TTACAGCCGTTAATAGTGATGGGCCACTTACTTGGTGGCTTTAGTATTTTAGCGCTGCTCACTTTATTATATTTACGATTAAACGCCAAGCCAATAATGGGGGGAGATGCAGGTGCAAGACGCTACTTTGGTTTAAGCCTAGTGGCGCTTAGCGTACTAATTATACAAATAGCGTTAGGAGGTTGGTTGGCTGCAAATTACGCTGCTCCGCATTGTAATGGCTTGCCTTTATGTAGTAATGCCCAGCCATTTTCGCTTAGTAGTGTGTTTCAGCTCCCGCTTGAGCATGGTAACTACGAGTTTGGCGTCCTGTCGCAGCAAGCACGTATGTCGATTCATTTATTACACCGTATTTGGGCATTAGTTACTTGCATAGTATTGGCATTAATTATGTGGCGAATATACAGCCGTGCCTACTCGCAAAAAATAAAAAGCTGCGCCGTTAGCGTGTTAGTTGTCTTATTTTGCCAAATTGCTTTAGGCCTCGCAGTGGTGCATTGGCATATTCCGTTAAGTATGGCACTGGCACATAACTTAATGGCTGCCATACTGTTATTAACTTTAATTAGATTATGCTATTACCTCAAAGCACGAACTTAAAAGCACGAACCTAAAATTACAAATAGAAAGGAGCGTTGTTATGGCACTTACAATAGATAAAAAAGCAATACAACCTATAAATACACTACCGCTAATTACACGTAGTTATAATTTACTACAAGATTATTTAGCCATTAGTAAATTTAAAGTAGTCGCTATGTTGGTACTGACCGCGTGGGTTGGTTTGGCGCTAGCACCCGATGTAGGCAGAGGCATGGGTGTACAGTTTATAAGCTTACTTGGCATAGGATTGCTTTCAGCAGCAGCAGCGGTAATTAACCATGTTGTTGATAGCGAAATAGACAGCAAAATGGCGCGTACTCGTCATCGCCCAGTAGCTAAAGGCCGCTTAAGTAAGGCACATGCACTGAGTTTTGCAGCAATAATAGGTGTGGCAGGTTTTATTATGCTAATGCTATGGGCAAATACACTTACCGCCATATTAACCTTATTTGCGCTGGTGGGTTATGCCTTTGTATACACCTCTTTTTTAAAGCGCGCTACACCACAAAATATTGTTATTGGTGGCCTTGCTGGCGCTATGCCACCCTTATTGGGTTGGGTGTCTGAAACAGGGCAAATGGCAGCTGCACCTTGGCTATTAGTAATGATTATTTTTACGTGGACCCCTCCGCACTTTTGGGCCTTAGCTATAGCTCGTAAGAGCGATTACGCACGGGCTAAAATTCCTATGTTACCGGTTACGCATGGTATCGATTTTTCTAAAACCTGTGTGGTTGCTTACTCTGTGTTACTGGCAATTGTGTGTATATTTCCTTATTTGATAGGAATGTCGGGGTTAATTTATTTAATCGGCGCATCTGGATTAAATGCGGTCTTTATTTATAAAGCGATTAAATTAAAACTAGCCGCTAACGACGACACTGCTATGGATTTATTTCGCTTTTCAATTATTCATTTAATGGTACTCTTTATCATATTATTTATAGATAAATGGCTACTATTATGAAGCAATTATGGCTAGGGTTAGCTATTGTTTTAACACTGTTTTTATCGGCGTGCTCAGATGATAATGCACCGCCAGACGTTAATGCTTTAGTGTACGAGAATGCTAAACCTTTAGCCGACTTTAGTTTAGATGATCAACATGGCGAATTGGTTACTAAGCAGCAATTTTTAGGGCAATGGAATTTAGTGTTTTTAGGTTACACCAGCTGCCCCGATATTTGCCCGTTAACACTGGCTAAACTAAATGCGGTGTATAAAAATTTACGTAGTGATTACCCAGTGCAAATTTGGTTTGTATCGGTAGATCCCAAACGAGATACCCCAGCAAAACGCAAAGACTATATTGATTACTTTAATCCCGATTTTTTAGCGGTTTCGGGGGAGCACAAACAGCTTTTTCCTATGGTGAGAGGGTTAGGCTTAATTTACGCTATAAGTGATAGTAGTGAGTCAGAGTATGCAGTTGATCATAGTGCTTCAGTGGCTATGGTCGATGGCAATGGGGCGGTAAGAGCTATATTTAAACCTGAATTTAAACAAGGTAGCGTGCCGTTAATAAATTCCAAAGAGTTAACTCAAGAATTTAAAAAAATAGCTGATTATTATAAAAACTAGTTATTTAAACAGTAAATTAAAAAGGAGCCCTAGGCTCCTTTTTTACTGCTGTAATTAAAACTATTCAATAACCCAAGGCTGCGAAAACCAAAAATAGCTACCAGCATTGTTAATTGCAGGGGCGGTACAATTAAAGCGCGAACGACCTTTATTGAGCGCTTTAGGTGAGGTGACTTCTACTGTGTTTTTATTTATCCAGGTTAAATTAGCCTGGCCAACACTCGATACATAACAAGCAAACTGACTCTTATGAAAATCCCCCATAGTAAACTCAATAGTGAGTTTGGGTGGGTTTTGCGCCGTTACACTGTCTTCATAAGTGAGCGCGGTTATATTAAATGCGCGAGAATTCAATTTAGTGATTAGCGTATCTAATTTACTATAAAAGCCCGAAGCCGGAAAACGCGGTAAGCGACTAAAGTTAGAATCTTTATTTACAGCGCCAGAATGCTGACCTATACCAATAAAACCAAGCTCGGTTACTAGGGCTTGTAACTTATTGTTAAACTCGCCATACGGATAAGCTAAATATTTATAATCATGGCCAATTTCTGTTTTTATACGCTGCTGTGAATGTAGGATGTCTTGTTTAATGCGGGCTTGCCATTGTGCATCGCTTTCGTTTGCAAGCATATGGTGTAAGTAATCGTGTTGGCCACTATGATTGGCAATAAGTGCGCCTTTTTTTGCTAGCTCTTGGAGTTTATCCCAGCCCATTACATAGCCTTTACCTTCGTCTATTAGCTTAGGATTGACAAAAATTGTGTACGGATAGCCAAACTTTTCTAAAATTGGCGCTGCTTGCTCGTAATTATTGTTGTAACCATCATCGAAAGTAATAGCGACGGTTTTATCTGGTAAAGTGTGTTTTTGCTGCAACGCAGTTATCAGCTCATCTAAAGGAATAACATTAAAGTTATGCTCTTTTAAATAACTTAAGTGCTCAGTAAAAGTGCTCGCGCTAACACTGGTTACCGCCGGAAGGGTTTCACTAACGTGATGATACTGTAAAATAACGGCTGCTTGAGCGCGCAGTGAAATACTAATAAGGATAAATAATACTAAATGAAACAATTTCTTATACATAATAAAGCACACCATAAAAGCTTGTTGTTGTTAGCGGGTCCGATGATATTATCAAATATTACCGTCCCACTGTTAGGAATTGTTGATACTGCAGTAATTGGCCACTTAGGGAGCGCTCATTATTTAGCCGGTATTGCGCTGGGATCTGCGGTTATATCAATATTATTTTGGCTCGCAGGCTTTTTAAGAATGAGCACCACAGGGTTAGTGGCACAAGCTTATGGGCAAAACGATTTAACCCAATTGGCGGCGTTATTAAAACGCAGCTTAGTGCTTTCTTGCTTTGTTGCCGTATTGCTTATCGCCTTATCGCCTTTAATAAAACACGCCATTGCATTTTTATCGGCGGCCAATAGCGACGTGCTTACGCAAGCGTATCAGTATTTTAGTATTCGTATTTTTAGTGCGCCTGCGGCCTTATGTAATTTAGTACTATTAGGTTGGATGCTAGGTATGCATTATGGCCGTGGGCCGTTTTATTTATTATTAGTGACTAATATTACCAATATAGTGCTCGACATATATTTTGTTGTATACCTAGATTGGGCGGTAGCAGGCGCTGCATGGGCGTCACTTATTGCCGATTACACCGCGTTAGTTTTTGCCGTGGTGTTAGTTATTAAATTAGCTAAAAAACGCGGCATAAAACTAAGCGTACCAGGTTGGTTTAGCATTACAAAAATGGCAAACCTACTAAGCTTAAACCGTGATATTTTTATTCGCTCATTTATTTTACAGCTCTGCTTTAGCTTTATGACCTTTTACGGCGCACGAATTGGCGAAACCACGCTAGCAGCAAATGCAGTATTACTTAACTTTTTAATGTTGGTAAGCTTTGCACTCGACGGCATTGCTTATGCCAGTGAGGCAAAAGTAGGGCATGCTAAAGGTCAACAAAGTGTAAAAAATATTGAGCTTTGGGTAAAAATAAGTGTGTTTTGGGGCGCGCTATTTGCCTTAGCATACAGTTTGTTTTTTGCTATATTTGGCCGCTATATTATTACGCTATTAACTAATGTGCCGGAAGTGATCACCACGGCTACGCTGTACTTGCCTTGGATTATAGCCTTGCCATTATTGGCAATGAGTTGCTTTTTATTTGATGGTGTATTTGTTGGACTTACCCGGGCAAAGGCAATGCGAAATAGTATGTTGCTCTCAGCAAGTGTTGGTTTTTTTGGTGTATTTGCAGTGTTTCATCAGTGGGAGAATAATGGTTTATGGTTAGCAATGAGCTGCTTTATGCTAATGCGAGGAGTAACATTAATAGTGAAATACCAAAAGTTAAAGGCAAATAATCAGTTATTAGATTAAGGTAATTTGGTGGCTTATTTCCATAGGTCGGGGTCGTGGTTTTTAGGCTCAATATTTTTAAGTACTTGTGAAAAGCGATTAGCAAAAATACCGCTGTAGCCCCAAGCAGCAAAAAACAAAGCTGGCACTAAAATAACAACGCCAATAATTTGCAAGCTGTAGTGACTGTAATAGCCTAAAAAAATAAATATCACGGCTAGCACAAACAGTGCTACGCCGCGAAAAAAACGCTTTAAGCTAAGCTTAGGGTTGCTCCCTAAGCTATATATAAGCGACTTTAGCATTAAAAATGCTTATTAATAGTAAGAATGATCGCCCGCTTGGTGCTCAGTAATATCGGCAACACCAGTGATCTCTTCAAACTTTTCGATCATCTCTTTTTCAATGCCTTCTTTTAATGTGACATCGATCATAGAACAACCATTACAACCACCGCCAAACTGTAATACAGCAATACCTGCAGCGGTAATTTCCACTAAGCTTACTTGGCCACCGTGGTTAGCAAGTTGTGGATTTACTTCGGTTTCTAGCATGTGTTGTACGCGTTCGTTTAACGATGCATCACCGCTAATTTTACGCGCTTTAGCATTAGGTGCTTTTAGTGTTAACTGAGTACCCATTTTGTCGGTAACAAAATCAATTTCAGCGTCTTCTAAAAAGGGTGCACTTTCTGCATCTACAACGCCGTCAAAACCATTAAAGTTTAGGCGAATATCGCTGTCTTCTACAGCGTCTTCTGGACAATAAGAAACACCACATTCCGCTTGTGATGTACCAGGGTTTACAACAAAAACACGAATGTTGGTTTGTTGTGCTTGATCTGCTAATAGTTTAGCAAAATGCGCTTGTGCTGTTTCGGAAATTGAAATCATAAGACCGTCTATACTTGACTAAATTACTCGGATACTGCATATCATACCCCGCTCATCGTGTTGCGGCTAGTGTTGAGCGTAAAAAGTTGGCATCTATTTTAAGCAATGCTAGCGTGCAAACAACAAACATTTTATGAGTAAATTATATGCGTATAATAATAAAAATAACATTAATGATAATGGTGGCAATACTGAGTTTTTCAACTCAAGCTAAACCATTGTCTTACTACTTTGCAGAGGATGTTGAGTTTGATCCAAGTATACCCACTCCAGAGCAAGTGCTTGGTTATCAAGTAGGTGAGTGGCATGTAAGGCACGATCAGTTGGTGCGTTATATGGAAATACTAGCACAAAAAAGTGATCGAATTAATTTTGAAGTAATAGGGCGCACGCACGAACAGCGACCATTAGTGATGCTGACTATTACCGCCGCCAATAAATTAAAAAATATAGAGCAAATTCGCCAAGCCCATTTAGCGCGTTTAACGCCTAGCAACACGCAATCATCAGAGCAGCCTGGTGTTGTATGGATGGGGTACAGCGTACATGGCAATGAGTCGTCGGGCAGTAATTCTGCATTGCTGGTGGCGTATTACTTAGCCGCAGCGCAAGGTAATGAAATAAATGAGTTATTAAATAATACCGTTATTTTACTCGACCCTTCACTTAATCCCGATGGTTTAGCTCGTTTTGCTAATTGGGCTAATAGTAATCGTGGTATGAACTTATCGTCAGACCCCGTTACCCGGGAACACGTGGAAAGCTGGCCAAGTAGCCGTACTAATCATTACTGGTTTGACTTAAACCGCGACTGGTTATTACTACAACACCCAGAATCGCGTGCGCGTATTGCAAAGTTTCATCAGTGGAAACCAAATATTTTAACCGACTTTCATGAAATGGGGCCAAACAGCAGTTACTTTTTTCAGCCCGGTATTCCATCGCGCAAACACCCGATTACGCCTGATGAAAATGTCAGCTTAACTAAAGCAATTGCAAATTATCATGCTAAAACATTAGACGAAAATAATGCGCTATACTTCACCGAAGAAAGCTTTGATGACTTTTATTACGGTAAAGGCTCAACTTACCCAGACGTAAATGGTGGCGTAGGTATTTTATTTGAACAAGCCAGTTCGCGCGGGCATATTCAAGAAACCGTAAATGGGCCTCTCAGCTTTGCTTTTACTATTAAAAACCAGCTGCTTACTAGTTTATCAACATTTAAAGCTGCGATAGACAACCGCCAAGCCTTACTCGATTACCAAGCTAAGTTTTATAACCAGGCGATAGATTTAGCAGCCGATGAAAGCTTTCAAGGTTATGTAGTTGCAGGTGCAGCCGATAACACCCGAGTTAACGACTTTTTAAGCTTACTGCAACAGCACCAAATTAACGCTTACCCTTTAACAAAAGAGCTAAAAGCAGGTGGTGAAACTTATTCTAGCAATAGCTATTTTGTGCCTTTAGCACAGCCACAATACCGTTTAGTTAAAGCTATTTTTAGCGAACAAAAAAACTTTGCCGATAACACTTTTTACGATGTATCTGGCTGGACACTAGCGCATGCATTTAATTTACCCTTTGCTAAAGTAACCAGTAGTTGGGGATTAAAAGTTGCTGATAACGCATGGCAACAAGCCGCTACACCGCGCTTTGCACAACTTAATGAAGGGTATGCATTTGGCTTTTCGTGGGATGATACCTTGGCGCCAAAAATGCTCAATAGTTTACTGCAGCAAGGGGTAAAAGCCCGTGTTGCATTAAATTCATTAACGGCTAAGTCAGTAAACAGCGAAGAAGTAAATTTTGCAGCGGGGAGTATTATTATTCCTGCAGGGTTACAAACAAATAGTGATTGGATAGCACAGCTTAATCAGGCGCAAAATGAGTTTGGCATTGCTATTAAGCCAATAACGTCAGGATTAACCAGTAAAGGTGCCGATTTAGGGTCACGCTCAATGGCGGTGCTTAGCGCTCCCAAAGTGCTGCTGTTAGGCGGTAAAGGGGTAAGCCAATATGAAGCTGGAGAAGTGTGGTACTACCTAGACCGTTTTGTGGGTGTTGCTCCAACCATTATTGAGCTAGAGCGTTTGGGCTCAATTGAGCTAAGTAATTACAGCCATATTGTGCTGGCTCATGGTAACTACAGTGGTTTATCTGACGCTGATAAAGTGGCCATAAAAGGTTGGGTTAGAAAAGGCGGTGTTATTTGGGGTCACAAAGGCGGTGCTAAATTTTTAGCGGATCAGCAGCTATTAAAAGCCAGCTACTTGTCTCGCAAAGAAGTAGCCAGTGCGTTTAAAACCGACGGTTTAAACTATGCTGATAAAGAGCATTTAGCTGGGCGTCAGCGTATTGCAGGCGCTATTTTTAATACCCATGTAGATTTAACTCACCCACTTACCTTTTCATTACCACGTAATACGCTACCTGTATTTAAAAATAGCACTTGGTTGCTGGAGACCTCAGAGGCACCGTTTGTTAATGTGCTTACCTATACTGAGCAGCCATTACTTGCGGGCTTTACCGATGCTGTAAATATTACTCAAGTTGCCGGCGCAGCAGGCTTAATTGCGCACTCTTACGGGCGTGGAGCAGTAATTGGTATGACCGACGATCCGGTGTTTAGAGGTTATTGGTACGGTACGAGTAGGTTACTTAGTAACGCATTGTTTTTTGGCCACACGTTTCGGGTAAGTGGCGACTAACTATTAAAATTTTAAATAGGCGTTAAGCAAGTGGTAAAAGCCCACACTTGTTTAGCGCCTGCCTGTTTTAAAGCCTGGGTGGCTGCATTAAGTGTAGCGCCTGTGGTCATAATATCATCAACAATTGCCACCGTTTTACCACTCATATCTGCAGTACATATAAATGCGTCTTTTAAATTTTTAACCCGCTTAGCTTTAGTTAGCTTAGATTGTGCGTGCGTTTTTTTATTACGTAACAGCGAATCACTAAGTAAATTAAAAGATGATAAACACGGTTGCCATACTTGTGTTACTTGATTAAAACCGCGCTGAAAAAATCGACTTTTATGCAGTGGTAATATAATAAAGGTATCGGGCAGCGGGTAATCAGGAGTAAAAAAAGTACTCAATTGTTTAGTAATAACTTGTTGTAATGCATTTTTATAATGTATTTGATTATTAAACTTAAGTTGCTTCAGCCATTGCTCAAAAGGGGGCTGGTAAAACGCACAGGAAAATAACTTATCAAATTCGCAGTTAGGAAACATTTCAATAATATCAGGGCGATATAGCAAGTTTTTTTGCTCGCTTAAATCAAATAATGGTAAATCTTCTAAGCAATACTCACACAAGCCCAGCGCGGCTGGGACTGGGCCTTGGCAAAGTACGCAATGCGACTCAAACAGCCAATTTATAAATGCGTGCTTCATCGGATAAATATACTCATTACAATCGCCTAGTTAAACGCTATTATAAACTTCAGTTTGGTTAAGGTTTGGCAAATATGCAAAATGAATTAGTGTTACTACATGGTTGGGGTATGAACAAAGGTGTATGGCAATTAGTGCAGCCAGAGCTAGCATTTATTCATAATAACAACGTACGCAGTATTGATTTACCTGGCTACGGTAGTAGTAAAACATGCCCAAACCCTTATACCTTACACAGCGCTGCAGCACTTTTAAGTGAGCAGTTAAAACCACACTCTATTTTAATGGGTTGGTCTTTAGGTGGGTTATTTGCACTATATATTGCTAAACATTGGCCCGAAAAAGTAGCTAAAGTGATACTTGTTGCTGCTAGCCCCTTTTTTGCAGAGCAAGCGCCGTGGCCGGGTATAAAAGCACAGGTTTTAACGCAATTTAAAGAGCAGCTTGTTAATCATGGTGAAAAAACCATAGAGCGATTTTTAGCTATTCAGGCAATGGGCAGCGAATCGGCTCGTGATGACGTAAAACAACTTAAACAATTGCTAAATCAATATAAAGCCCCTGAAAATGAGGCTTTGACTGCGGGTTTAGATATTTTACAAAATGAAGATTTACGAGCGCTATTTACTCATTGCCCTGTGCCTATAAGCGCTATATTTGGTCGTTTAGATGCACTTGTTCCTTATAGAGCAATTGCCCAAATGGCAGCACTTAATACTGAGTTTGAGTATGAAGTATTAGATAAAGCGTCACATGCTCCTTTTATTTCTCATAAAAATGAATTTATATCTGCCGTTAAATCAATGCTTTAAAATAGAGCGACGAATAGCGCTGGTTAAAGCTTTATTTTGCGCATTAGTTGAGCGATAATTAAACAATATTTATTTTAATGGAGATTTAATATGCCAATAGGATCTGCATTTAATAGTGGCCTAGAAGGGTTTAACCGAGCTAGCCAAGGAATTGAAAGAGCCAGCGCAGAAATTAACCGTGCCAGTATTGAACAACAAGACGATGCGCAACTAGCACAGCAGCGCCAACTTACGGCTGCTCGCTCAGAAGAAGCGGTTACTGCGCCAGTAGCAAAACCTGCCCGTATTGATGAAGCTTTGGTAAACTTAAAAGTTGAAGAGTTTAACGCTAAAGCGAATACGCAATCGATTCAAACTGCCGATGATGTGCTCGGCACATTAATTGATATAAACGTTTAAATATTATGAATATTGTCACGCCATTCCCGTCTATTAATATAAACACCGCAAATGTTTATACCGAAACTGCACGGCGTGATAATCAGTTGCGAGAAGTTATTCCCCCGCCAGCATCAAGTACGGCTAGTAGCACCGAAAATAAAGCCCAAAGTGATGCCGAAAAAGCTAAATTACCGGGTAACAGTGACCCAGCTACTTACGACGCGAAAGGAAAACTGGCCGGTGAAAAGTCTGTTGAGGCACGTGACGAAAGTTCAGGCAATTCAGATAATGCTGAGCAAGAAAACGAGCAAGAAAAAAACCAAACAACAGAACAAGAAGCAGCAAAAGAAGAGCAGCAGTTAGCGCAACAAGAACTACAAATTAAAGAGCTTAAAGCGTGTGATACCGAAGTGCGTGTGCACGAACAAGCGCATGCAGCAGTGGGTGGGCAACATGCGGGCTCGCCTAGTTATGAGTATCAGCGTGGCCCAGATGGCACTAATTACGCTGTGGGTGGCGAAGTGCAAATAGATGTGGGGGCTATAAGTGGCGATCCACAAGCAACCATAGAAAAAATGCAAACAGTACGTGCAGCAGCACTTGCCCCAGCTCAACCATCGGGTGCAGATAGAGCAATTGCTGCCGATGCCACGCAAAAAATAGCCACCGCACAGGCTGAACTTGCAAGCCCAAAAAGTAATGAAGACGAAAAAACAACAAGTAAAGCAGCCGCTTCACTTTCAAGTAATGATAGCAGTGAAGAAAAAACAGCAAAAAGTGCAGAGCAAACTCGCGATACACAAGTTGAAGCACGCGCTGGGCGCATTGCTAATTTTTATCAAATGGCGACATCGCCCGCAAGCAACAGCGGTTTTTCAGCGCAAATATAGTTAACCTGAACTCTGGTTAAGAGATTTACTAACGTATTGAATTATAATTATATTTAACTTTATTTTCTCTAGCCAGAGATTTTCAGTGAAAATAAGGCGAGTTTACGCGTCAATAGCTGGGCTATTGCAAGTAAATTCAACGCAGTTAGCGCTGAAAATAACTGCTTGAGATAGGTTTATTATCCGGAGATCAGGTTAGTTATGTAGCTTAAGCAATACTGAGCTTAAAGCTCTTATCAAAATACCCAAATAAAAAAACCGCTAACGCGGTTTTTTATTTTTAGCTATATAAGTATTACTTTTTCAGTTTAGCGTTAGCAAATGCATCAGCAAACGCATTGCCCATTAGCGCATTACCATTATCACGCTTTGGCTTAGCAGCTCTTGGCTGTGAGTTGTTGTTAGTGCGTGGCTTTTGCGCAGCAGGAGCTGCTGGCTTATTACTGGTATCAATGTCGTCATCTAGGCGCATGGTAAAGCTAATGCGTTTACGTGCGGCATCAACTTCAACTACTTTAACTTTTACAATATCACCGGCTTTAACAACTTCACGCGGATCAGAGATAAACTTATTAGTAATTGATGAAATATGTACTAAACCATCTTGATGTACACCTACATCAACAAAAGCACCAAAATTAGCAACGTTAGATACAACACCTTCTAAAATCATTCCTGGTTTTAGATCGCTTATTTTTTCTACGCCGGCTTTAAATTCAGCAGTTTTAAACTCAGGGCGAGGATCGCGCCCAGGCTTATCAAGCTCGCTAATAATATCGGTAACGGTAGGTAAACCAAATTTATCGTCAATGTAGTCGTTAGCGGCTAACTTATTTAAAAAGTCGCTGTGACCCATTAAGCTATTTACATCAATGCTATTGTGCTCACAAATACGCTTAACAACAGGGTAAGCCTCAGGGTGAACAGATGAGTTATCTAGCGGATCGCTGCCGTTGTTAATACGTAAAAACCCTGCGGCTTGTTCAAACGCTTTTGGCCCTAAACGCTCTACTTTTTTAAGCTCACTGCGTTTTGCAAACGAACCATTAGCATCGCGGTAGTTAACAATATTTTGCGCTAAGGTTTTGTTTAAACCAGAAACGCGGGTTAGTAATGGCACCGAGGCCATATTTAAATCTACGCCTACAGAGTTTACACAGTCTTCTACTACTGAGATCAGGCTTTGCCCTAATTGGCTTTGCGATACATCGTGCTGGTATTGACCTACACCTATGGCTTTAGGCTCAATTTTAACCAGCTCAGCTAGAGGGTCTTGTAAACGACGGGCAATAGAAACCGCGCCTCTTAGAGAAACGTCTAAATTAGGAAATTCATTAGCAGCAAGTTCTGAGGCAGAATAGACCGATGCACCCGCTTCGCTAACCATAATTTTATTAAGTTTAAGCTCGGCATTAGCTTTCATTAGTTCAGCAATTAACTTATCAGACTCGCGAGACGCGGTGCCATTACCAATCGCAATAAGCTCAACCTTATGTTGACGACAAAGTAGCTCTAAGGTGCGTACAGATTTTTCCCAGTGATTTTGTGGCGCATGTGGGAAAATAGTTTGTGTGGTTAAAAGTTTGCCAGTGCTATCTACAATCGCAATTTTACAACCGGTACGTAGACCAGGATCGAGCCCTAGAGTAGTACGCGGGCCAGCTGGTGCGGCCATGAGTAGGTCTTTTAAGTTTTTAGCAAATACATCAATTGCACCGGTTTCGGCTTTTTCGCGCATAGCCGCTAAAAATTCATTTTCTAAGTGTAAGCCTAGTTTAATTTTCCACGCCCACTGCACCACAGTTAATAGCCAGCTGCTAGCTGCTTGGTTTTTAATATCTAAGCGATAATGATCAGCTATCATTTGAGCACAAAGTTGCGCTGAATTTTCTGAGCTTGGTTCAGGATTAATATTAAGTTGTAAAATGCCTTCATTACGGGCTCTAAGCATAGCAAGCGCACGGTGCGAAGGTACTTTTTTAAGAGCCTCTTGATGCTCAAAGTAGTCACGATATTTAGCGCCAGCTTGTTCTTGGCCTTTAATTAAGCTGCTTTCAATAACCCCATTTTGACTAATGTAGCTTCTGAACTTCGCGAGTAACTTGGCGTCTTCGGCAAAACGCTCCATTAAAATAAACTTAGCACCTTCAAGGGCTGATTTTGTATCTGCTATGCCTTTATCGGCACTTACAAACTGCTCAGCTTGCTGCTCTGGATCTAGGTTGGCATCATTAAATAGTGCATTGGCAAGCGGCTCTAATCCCGCCTCTATTGCTATTTGCCCTTTGGTACGACGCTTTGCTTTATAAGGCAGGTATAAATCTTCAAGCTCAGTTTTACTTTGTGCAGCATTAATATCGGCGCTTAGCGCTGCAGTTAGTTTTTTTTGTGACTCTATAGTTGATAAAATAAAGCTACGGCGCTCTTCAAGCTCTCGTAAATACGACAACCTTTGCTCTAACAACCGCAGTTGCGTGTCGTCTAGTCCGCCGGTTACTTCTTTTCTGTAACGGGCAATAAAAGGAACCGTTGCGCCTTCATCAAGTAACTTTGTTGCTGCAACAACTTGTTGCTGTTGTGCGTTTAACTCACTGGCTAAACGTGCAGAGATATCGCTCATGCAAAAACCTTATAAAACAAAAATAAGACCAGTTAAATTAACTTAACTGGCGGGTCAATTGCTTGAATAATATCACAGGGGGGGGTAATAAAAAGGTCTTAAAGCAAGCTATTTTGCTTGCTTTAAGATGTAACAATCAAAGCGATAACTTTAATTGTTGTAAAGCGCTTTAATGGGGGTGATCTACGCTCTCTAGTACTTCACTAAATGAGTTAGCAATAGGGGTTATGTGCACAGGTATTTGCAGTGTTTTGGCAATTTCGCGAGCTGAAATTAAGCCACATATTTCATTATTAGCAGTAGTCACTAATAAAAACATAGCGCCACGGTGCTCCATTGTTTGTAGTGCATCGCCAATACATGCGTAGCTTAAGCTTTGCATGCTTACACCGAGTAAATTAGTTAACGGGGTCATTAAGTGGTGTAAGTTAACTTCGCTGCGCGGCAAGCCTATACGCTGGGCTATTATCATTGTTTTTGAGCTTTGTAAGTCTGCACTCGAAACAATGCCTATTAGCTTATGCTGCTCGTCGGTGACTAAAATAAAGTTTGAAGGTTGCACACTAAGTTGTTTTAGCGCTTGCTCAATGGTTGTATCGAATGATGCACGCACTGGTATTTTATTCGTAAAGTTATTAATCATTTTAATAGCAGGAGAGGTTAAATCAATAAGCGGTTGTTCAACAGCAAACGTGTTAGCAATAACGCCATGAGAAATATCTTGAATACGAAGTTCTTTAAAGTTAGACATATTAGTCACCTTATTTAGTTATAAAATTTAATAGTTTGAAAAGTAAGTTATTAAATTAAATAGCTAGGTGGGCCTCGCTGATGCGCGCAGCTAAAAGGTTTGTCTAAAATAGTACTCTGGTAATAAGAGTAGGGTGCTTTAGGGAGTGGTTGCAGTACCCTAAGGCTAATAACATAGGCATGAGAATCAAAGTCTATGTCGGGATTTGTTTGATCAGGAGTGTCACAAGCAATAAAGTGGGGAGTAACTATACTTGAGTCTAGTTGGGTGTTTTTAGGGCTAGCATGCAAGGTCAAACTTACACTCATGAAGAGTGCAAACAATACGGCATTACTTAATATGCGCGATACTATGTTTGACATAAATACGACCTTAATTAACGAGTCTCAAATTAAAATTGTGTAACTTGAGTTAAATCAGTTATAGCTCATTGCATTAAGTTACACAATAAAAAGTTAATATGATCTGAATCAAAGCAGCTTAACTATTTTTTTGATAGCTAATGCTATTTACTTACCACTGTTTTTTGCCTTGAGGGGTGATAACGTCAAACTCGTCATCTACTTGTTTTTTTAACAACGCTCGCGCCATTGGTGAATCAATCGAAATATAGTCTTTACGCTCGTAAATTTCATCGGGACCGACAATTTTAAACTTTTTAGTCTCGCCTTGCTCATTTTCAATTTCAACCCAAGCACCAAAAAACACTTTGCCATCTTGCACAGGCGAATAATCAATAATTTTTATTTATTAAAAGTAAAAATAGTATTATTTGTGGGGTTATAATCCACAATCTGCATTTTCAGATCTATCTCCTAGGCTGGCCGCCCAGCTTACTATTTTGGTGATTTCAGGGCGTTTTACATTCCATAAATGGGTATGTTCTTGTTGTAATTGTAAGTAGCCTTCGCGGGTAATTAAGTTTGTTTTCACGCCATGTTCTTTTTTAATACTCATACAGAGCAAGGTATTAAAATAACCCAAACTTGTCGAGAGTATTATTAATAAAACACGCGCACAAATGAGTTTGAAATGTTCAGTAACAATCTAAGCGGCTAATAAATTGTTGCTTACAGGTTTTTTCATTTATATTAATGGGTAATAGATTATAAAAATAAGAAACACAATGGGACACGAAACGACAAAAGTATTGGTTGTAGATGATGACATGCGTTTACGCAGCTTACTGGAGCGCTATTTAGTAGAGCAAGGCTTTATTGTAAGAACAGCGGGTAATTCAGAGCAAATGGATCGGCTTATCGAACGTGAAAACTTTCATTTAATGGTGCTCGATTTAATGCTGCCGGGTGAAGATGGTTTGTCTATTTGTCGTCGTTTACGCCAAAAAGAAAACGACATTCCAATTGTTATGCTTACCGCTAAAGGTGATGAGGTTGACCGTATTATTGGCCTTGAATTGGGAGCAGACGACTACATTCCAAAACCATTTAATCCACGAGAGCTGTTAGCGCGAATAAAAGCTATTTTACGACGCCGTGCCAAAGAAGTGCCGGGCGCACCTGCTGCAGAAGAAAACTTGATTGAATTTGGGCGATTTTCGCTTAATTTAGCCACTCGCGAAATGAGCGAAGGCGATAAAACAATTTCCTTAACCAGTGGCGAATTTGCAGTGCTTAAAGCGCTGGTCTTGCATCCACGTGAGCCGCTGAGCCGTGATAAATTGATGAACCTAGCGCGCGGGCGAGATTACAGCGCACTGGAGCGCAGTATTGATGTGCAAGTGTCGCGACTTCGCCGCATGATTGAGTTAGATGTCGCCAGCCCACGTTATATTCAAACTGTTTGGGGCTTAGGATATGTATTTGTTCCCGATGGTGAAAAGTAATTTATATGGGACTATTTCCGCGTAGTGCATTTGGGCAAACCGTTTTTTTAGTGGCGGCTTTGCTGTTAATAAATCAAATAGTATCTTACGTAACGGTGAGCTTATACGTAGTAAAACCTACCATTGAGCAAGTTAATTTAATGCTGGCTAAGCAAATTAAAACCGTATTTATTGACTGGGAAGATGGTGTTGAAGTAACCAATGAAGTATCGGATAAGTTTTTTGAAATTACCGGTATTGAAGTCATGACTCAGCATGAAGCAATGCGCAGTGGTTTGGGGCAAAGTCGCGAATATTCGGTATTATCGCGTAGTATGTCTGAGCAGCTAAATGGTTCTGCGCGGGTGCGTATTAGCCAAACCGATCCACTCATATACTGGGTAGAAGCCCCGCAAGCATTAGGTTATTGGGTAAAAGTGCCGCTTAGTGGGTTTAAAGAAAATAACCTCGAGTTTTTAACCTTTTACTTATCAAGTATTGGTTTTTTAAGTGTATTAGGTGGTTGGTTATTTGCTAGGCACTTAAATAGGCCGCTAAAAGCATTGCAACAAGCGGCGGTTAAGGTAGGTAAAGGCGATTTTAGTACTAAGTTAGCCGAACAAGGATCGAGTGAAGTTATTGCTGTAACACGGGCATTTAATCAAATGTCGCGGGGTATTGCTGCGCTTGAAAACGATCGTCGGCTGTTAATGGCAGGGGTGTCTCATGATTTACGCACTCCACTAACCCGCATTCGTTTAGCCACCGAAATGATGGCAGATGAAGATGACTATTTGCGTGAAGGCATTATTTACGATATTGAAGACATGAACGGCATTATCGACCAGTTCATTGAATATTTACGCCATCACAAACGTGAAGAGCTAAGCTGTGAGGACATTAACGCGTTAGTGGCAGAGGTAGTGCACACTGAGCTTAAACACCAGCGAGTAATTACCTTTAAAGGTAATCCTAGTATTGGCAATATACCTATTAGTGCAGTGGCAATTAAGCGTGTAATAACCAATATGATTGAAAATGCGCTGCGTTACTCAGAAGGTGATATTGAAGTGCTCTGCTATTTTAATAGCAATAAAAAGTATGTTGTTATTGCGGTAAACGATAGTGGCCCGGGTATACCAGAGGGCGAACTGGAGTCGGTATTTGAGCCGTTTAAGCAAGGCGATACAGCACGTGGTAGCGAGGGCAGCGGTTTAGGGCTGGCTATTATTAAACGCATTATAGATATGCATGACGGTAAAGTTAAATTATCTAACCGGCCTGAGGGCGGGTTAAGTGCACAAATTTACTTACCAATTAAAGTATAATACCAACCCACTTTACTGCAGCGGGTTGGTATTAAGTTGTGCTGGCCAAAATTATAAATACGCAGTAAGCGATTAAAGTGCTTTAAAACGAATAGCCGTACCGCCACTGGTGGCCAGCTTAAGCGTTAATTTATCGCTTGCAGTAACAAGGCGTTTTTCGATAGTTAAATCGTACGGATTATTTTTCCATTCGGCATTCTTACCATCTTTATAAATATGTGCCTCAAACTGTTTGCCGTTATCTAAAAAGTCTAAACTAATCTCAATAGTACGCGCTTGCTCGTCAGTCACTGCGCCTAAATACCAGTCGTTGCCGGTATATTTGTCGCGCTTTCGCTCTTTTCGCGCAAATACAATAAAGTCACCTACTGCACCATCAAGGGCAATGCTTTGTTGCCAGTCGGTCGGTACGTCTTGAATAAATTGAAATGCATCGGGTTTAGCTAAATAATTTTTAGGTAGGTCGGCCGCCATTTGAATCGGACTATACAATACAACATACAATGCTAGTTGTTTAGCCAGCGTAGTTTGCGGGCGATTAGTATTAGCGCCTAAACCGTTAAAACTTAAATCGAAAATACCAGGAGTAAAATCCATAGGCCCAGCAAGCATGCGGGTAAATGCCAGCATAGCAATGTGCTCGGGTGGATTAGGAGGAGTACCCCATGCGTTAAACTCTTGTCCGCGTGCGCCTTCTCGAGTGATCCAGTTTGGATAAGTACGGCGCAGTCCGGTATCTTTAATCGGCTCGTGGGTGTTAATACTTATTTTATGTTTAGCAGCTAGCTTAACGTTATGTAAGTACTCGTTAACCATAAATTGGCCGTCGTGCCACTCATGGCGAGCTATACCGTTTTTGTCAATGCGCTTAATGTTTCCGCCATCGGCTACGTAACCGGTTTTAACTTGGCTAACGTTAGATTTTTCATACAATGCAAAGGCATCTGCCATTTGCTTGCGATAGTTACTGACGTTGCCGGATGTTTCGTGATGGCCAATGAGTTGCACGCCTGTTTGCTTAGAATATTTTGTTAGCGCTGCTATATCAAAATCATCGTAGGGCTGAGTAAAGCTAAACACATCACCATTAAAAAACCAGTCGCCATCCCAGCCTGTGTTCCAGCCTTCAACTAATACGCCATCAAAACCATATTTGGCGGCAAAGTCCATGTAGTATTTGGTATTTTTTGTAGTAGCGCCGTGCTTGTCGCCGCTGCCCCAAGTGTGTGTGTTTATATGCATACCCCACCAAATACCTATGTATTTACCAGGTTTTACCCACGACACGTCACCGAGTTTATTCGGCTCATTTAGATTTAAAATAATATCTGAGTTAACTAAATCAACGGCTTTTTCGCCAATTTGAATAGTGCGCCATGGGGTATTAAATGCGCCCTGTTTTTTAACGGCAACACCACTAGACCATGGCGTTAAATCGGCTTGAAAAACCCCAGGGCGGCGTTGATTAAGTACCATGGCGGCGTAATCAACAAGGGCGGCTTCATGAATACTAATATGCACACCATCTTGGTTTTTAAAGGTAAATGGCGTATGTACCAATGCGGCATCGTTTAATGGGCTGGTATTATATACATATTCGTAGCGATTCCAGCCGCGGGCAGGGATCCACCAAGCTGTCGCTGTGTGGCTGTTATTAACAGCAAACTCGGTAAGCTCTTTGGTTATTTCAATATTGTTAAGGCCTGCTTGTTTTGGTACTTCGTATCTAAAACCCACGCCACTATCAAACGCTTTAAAGCGCACGCTATAAGTACCACCTTGAGGTTGTGGCTTAGCAAAGGTTACAGTTACCTCGTTATGCTGATCTACAACCGTTTGTCGCTCGCCCCAAGGTTGTTGCCACTGAGTGTTGGTACTTTGTTGTTGAACTTTGGTTATTTTAAAGCTGTTACTAAACGGTGCATGTTGTTTAAATTCAAACCCGAGAGCAGAGTTATTAATGACTGTTTTATTTTTAAAACTAATAGAATAACTAGGTGTACTCTGCTCGTCTGAGATGATTATTTTTATATTACCGTCAGGCGATTGTACGGTAGCTGTTTGAGCAACCGTGATACTTGAAAAAGCCATGAGTAGCAGTGCCAATGTGCGCATAATAGTTCCTTGGGTTAGCGACGTGTTTGGCTATCAAGCATAAAGCGAGAGGGTGGTGAATACGACAGGTTGCATACGTATTCAGGGTGATAAAAAGTGAGCAGTGAGGTTGCTTGTACGCTAAGCAATAAAAAAGGGCTCTGTTGAGCCCTTAATTTAGTATTGCTTAGATTGCGAGATTATTTTTTATCAAAAGCGCGTTGCATAAAGTTTGGCGTAGCTAATGCACCGTGATGAATGCCGTTGTTGTAGTATTCGCTGTTCTTTGCAATATCGGCTGCTGCATCTTCTCTAAAGCCATTAAAGGCTGCAGATTTACGCGCTAAAGTTACTGACCATAAACCACTTGGGTATATAGGTTGCGGGAATGGCAGTGTTTGTAAGTCGTTAAAACCTACCGTTAGCATAGCCTCGCGCATTTCAACTAATAACGGCATATGCATAAGCGGTGATTCGCTTTGTTGTACTAAAATGCCACCTGGGCGAAGTGCGTTTAAGCAGCTAGTGTAAAATGCATGATTAAATAAACCTTCACCTGGGCCTACTGGGTCGGTGCCATCAACAATAACAACATCGATTGATTCGCTTGCGGCTTCGCGCATGTATTTAATGCCGTCGTCAAACATAACTGTTGCACGAGGATCGTTGTTAGATTCACACAGCTCTGGGAAGTATTTTAACGACATTTGCGTTACTACTTCGTCTATATCTATTTGCGTAACGCTCTCTACACCAGGGTGCTTTAACACTTCGCGTAAGGTACCGCAGTCGCCGCCGCCAATAATAACTACATTTTTAGGTGCTGGGTGCGCTAAAAGTGCAGGGTGGCTGATCATCTCATGATAAAAAAAGTTTTCGCGGCTACTTACCATAGTGCAACCGTCGATGATCATTAAATTACCAAAGTCGGTGGTTTCGAACATTTCTACTTTTTGAAAAGGAGACTGTTTTTCATCTAACTTTTTGTTAATACGTAATGAAAATGCGCTGCCATCGCGGTCGCTAATTTCAGTAAACCACTTACTTTGATCTAAATTTGCCATAGTTACTATTACACTTTTTTAAGTTGAGGATGAAAAAGGGGGCAATTTTGCCAGTGCTTGACGTTTTGCTCAATGACATTTTAACTGATTTAACCAATAAAGTTAGTTAGGAATGAGGGAAAGTTCAATTTTTGTTAGCCTAGAGGATAGCGACGTATTAAAATGCGTCATTGTATTTAATTGATTAAAGAAGAGTTGCCATGACTTGGGGTTTAGAAACAGCACGTGCCACTTATAATGTTGCACATTGGAGTGAAGGCTATTTTGATATTAACGCACAAGGCGAGTTGGTGGCCTACCCAGATGGCGACCAAGCAAAGGCCGCAATTTCTTTAACGCAATTAACCGAACAATTTAAACAACAGGGTTTAACCTTACCAGTATTGGTGCGCTTTACCGATATATTACAAAATAGGGTAGATACGCTTACCAATGCCTTTACTCAAGCACGAGCAAATCGTGAGTATCAAGGCGAATATACCTGCGTTTATCCAATCAAAGTAAATCAGCAACGCTCTGTAGTGAGTAAACTTTTAGCTCACCCTAGCGGGCTGGTTGGCCTTGAAGCTGGCTCTAAACCAGAGCTAGTGGCTATTTTAGGGGTGGCAAAAGAGCCCATTACTATTGTGTGTAATGGCTATAAAGACAGTGAGTTTTTACGCTTAGCCTGTATTGGTCAGGCTATGGGTCACAAAGTTAAAATAGTGGTAGAGAAGCTCTCGGAGTTAACCACCTTACTGGAAGAAATTGATAATTTAGGCATTGAACCGGCTATTGGTATTCGTATTCGCCTAAACTCAGTGGGCAAAGGTAAATGGCAAAACACCGGTGGCGAAAAAGGTAAATTTGGTTTAACGGCAGGGCAAGTGCTTAGCGCTGTTGAAGTGTTAAAAAAACATAATAAATTGCACTTAATGCAAATGGTGCATTTTCATATTGGCTCTCAAATAGCCAATATTCGCGATATTCACCGCGCTTTGCGTGAATGTGCACGCCATTTTGCTGAACTTACTCAGTTAGGTGTACCACTTAATACCGTTGATGTAGGCGGTGGGTTAGGGGTTGATTACGAAGGTTCGGGTTCACGTAGTGCGTGTTCAATGAACTATACCGTTGCAGAATATGCCCGTAACGTAGTAAATGCGTTTTCTGAGGTGTGTGACCAACATCAATTAACTCATCCGGCCATTATTACTGAATCAGGGCGTGCGTTAACCGCGCACCACGCGGTATTAATTACCGATGTAATTGACGTTGAAAAAGCGCCTAATCACTTAAACCCAGAGGCGCCTGCGCAAAACAGTACACTGGTATTAGATGAAATGTGGCAATGTTTACAGCGTTTAAGCCCGCGTATGGCGCTGGAAATTTATCACGACGCAATGCACTTATTTAGCGAAGCACACGATCAGTACGTACACGGTTTAGTGAGCATGCTAGAGTGGGCGAAAATAGAGCAACTTTACTTTACTATTTTACATCGGGTGCGCTCATCTTTGAGCAATAATGTGCGTGCACACCGCGAAGTTCTCGATGATTTAAACGAAAAACTAGCCGATAAATTATTTGTTAACTTTTCACTATTTCAATCGTTGCCAGATATATGGGGAATTGGCCAATTATTCCCAGTAATGCCTATTGAAAACCTCACTCAACCGCTTACCCAGCGCGCTATTATTCAAGATATAACGTGTGATTCTGATGGGCAAATTCGCGAATATGTAGAAGGTGCAGGTATAGAAACAAGCTTACCTATACCTGAATATACACAAGGGCAGCAGTATCATATTGCAATGTTTATGGTTGGCGCTTATCAAGAAATTTTAGGTGACTTACACAACCTATTTGGCGACACCGACTCAGTGCATGTGGAGTTAAACGATGATGGTTATGTACTTACTAACGCCATTAAAGGTGACAGCGTTAAGGATGTATTAAAGTGTGTTGACTATGATAGCGCCATTTTAGCAGACAACTTTGCAGAGCAAATTAATAAGCTCGATGTGTCTGAGCCATGTAAAGCAGGCTATTTAGCAGAGCTTAATGCGGGACTAGAAGGCTATACCTATTTTGAGGACTAACCTCAGCCATTATTAATTAAGTATAAAAAGCGCAGTAATTAGCTGCTGCGCGCTATTTAAAGGAATAGAAACAATGTCAGTTATCCGCAGTGTATTTAGTATTTTGTTGTACTTTATAAATACTCTTATTTGGTTTGTGCCAATTTTTATTTGTGGTGTTATTAAGCTTATACCAATTAAGCCGCTACAAAAGTTAATGAGTTGGGCCGCCAAACAATTTGCCACTATTTGGGTTACCTTTAACAGCTTAAATCAAAAATTATTTACGCCAACTAAAATTAACGTTACTGGGCTTGAAGATATAAAGCTAAAAGATTGGTATTTAGTTATAGCTAATCATCAAAGCTGGGTTGATATTTTAGTATTGCAACGCGTATTAAATCGCAAAATACCCTTTTTAAATTTCTTTTTGAAAAAAGAGCTTATTTACGTGCCTATATTAGGTTTGTGCTGGTGGGCGCTTGATTTTCCGTTCATGACTCGTACGAGTAAAAGTCAGCTTAAAAAGAACCCTAAATTACGCGGTAAAGATTTAGAAACCACGCGTAAGGCCTGCGAAAAATTTAAAGAAATGCCAGTAAGTGTGGTTAATTTTGTAGAAGGTACGCGCTATACGAAGCAAAAGCACGCTCGCCAAAACAGCCCTTTTCCACATTTGTTAAAACCCAAAGCAGGAGGCGTTGCCTTTGTAATGCAAGCTATGGGAGAGCAAATTACTAAAGTAGTTAATGTGACTATTCATTATCCTGAGGGCATTCCGACCTTTATGGATTTTGCCAGCGGTAAAGTAAAAAATATAAACGTACATGTTGAAGTAAGACCGGTCAGTGACGAGCTAATTGGTGACTACACTAACGATCCCGACTTTAGAGTGCGCTTTCAAAGTGAGCTTAATCGGTTATGGAAAGAAAAAAACCAAACATTAATAAACCTTGAACAAAAATAAATGCATAAAAATATGAGCCTACAGTTACGCTAAAAACACTTAGCTATTCACGGTCAATACAGATTAACTTAGGTAGTGTTTTTTAATGTCACTTTGCTTGGCTCTGTTAATTTTACAGCGGGTATTACCCGCTGTAGTTACTATAAATGACTTGGTTATGCTGCAATGGCGCTTTTTACTCTAGCTAGCACTGTAATTTTAAACCTAACTCCCGCAAGGAAATAAAAATACCATGACCGATACCCACTTACAGAAGTTAATAGCGCCTTGGTTTGAAAAAGTGCCCGACGCTTTTTTTCTAAGCACTATTACTGCCGTCGCCATTGGTATATTTTCATTATTATTTGTGTACTTATTTACTCGTCGCTTAATGTTTCCTGCGATCCAAAAAATTGTTACTAAAATCTCACCTGAACGCATTGGCTTACTTGCACCTATGCTAAACAAGCTCAATAAGCGCATAGCTTGCTTACTTTGCTGTGCATTGTTTTTAGCCACATTTGATAGTGTGTACCCGGTGAATGAGATTGCAGAGGAAATTTTAAAAACCTTAGGCCAAGCGCTGCTCATTATTTATGCGGGCTTTATTTTTAGTAGCATAGTGAGTATTGCGGGCGCTATTTATAATCAATTAGATTTTGCCCGCGAAGTACCCATTCAGGGATTAATTCAGGTTGTTAAATTAATTACCTTTATTGTCAGTGTTATTTTAATTGTTAGTATAGTGCTAGAAAAATCACCTACTTATATTCTCTCGGGTTTTGGTGCTATTGCCGCCGTCACTTTATTAGTATTTAAAGACACCATATTGGGGTTTGTCGCAAGCATTCAAATTGCAGCCAATAGACTCGTTACGTATGGCGACTGGATCCAGGTAGATAATTATGGGGCCGACGGAGAAGTAATTGATTTAGGGTTAAACACAGTAAGAGTGCGTAACTGGGATAATACTGTAACGACTATTCCTACTTACATGTTAGTAGCAGGTTCATTTAAAAACTGGCGTAGTATGCAAGAGTCTGCCGGTAGGCGCATGAAGCGCTCGCTTAATATTGATATGAATAGTATTTTTTTAGTTGAAGATGATTTTCGCCAGCAAATAGAAGCGGCTATACCTTTGGCCGACTACATTCGTACGTCTTCACTGCCTGATCCTGTGTCTAATTTAGGTTTGTTTCGCCGTTATGCCGAAGGTTACCTAAAGCAACATAAAAAAATCAATACTTCACTGACCTTGCTAGTACGTGAGTTACAGCCGACAAACCACGGCTTACCGATTGAGTTTTATTGCTTTAGTAGCGATAAACGTTGGATATCGTATGAGCATTTACAAGCCGAAATAATGGATCATTTATTGGCTGTGTTACCTATTTTTGGCCTGCGTCCGTATCAAAGTGTGAGTGGCCAATTTAACCCACCCACAGCCGTGCCTACAAGCGAAAAACCTAAAATTAAAGTGCCCAATAATACTGAGCCAACCCCGTAGTAATAAAGAGTATTAACAGCCACCAAATAGGTGGCTTTTTTAATCTTAGCCAAGCGAATGCTGCAATAACTAGCGCAATGTGCCAAAAATTGTGCACCGCCGATGTCCAAATAGGTGAATACAGCGCCGCGGCTAAAAACCCCACTACAGAGGCATTAAGTGCGGCAATAACACTGGCAAAGCGAGGCTTGTTGGCTAAGTTTAACCAACTTTTTTGAAACGCAAGTATGAGTAAAAATCCGGGCATAAATATAAGTACAGTGGCTACGATAGCGCCTAATAAAGGTTGTTCGGTACTTAGTTGTGCACCTAAGTAAGTAGCAATGGTAAACATAGGCCCAGGCACAGCTTGCGCGCTTGCATAGGCGCTCAAAAACTGATCGCTGCTTAGTGCAGGTACGCTTGCTTGCAATACAGGTAATACTACATGCCCACCACCAAACACCATGGCACCTGCTTGATAAAAGGGGGCAAATAAAGCTAATTCAGTAGTCAAAGGAATGAAACTGAGCGCTAGCAGCAGTGTAAATAACCCTAAAGCGAGCCAATTTATATTACTTTTTGACTTACTTTGCTGTGCGGGTTCAGAATTTAATTTTAATAATGGCCATATTGCACCCACAGCAGCCGCGGTAATTAAAATAGCTATTTGTGTGCCCAGCAGAGGAAAAAGTATTAAGGCTAACGTGCTTAGTACGGCTAATAGCTTTAGGGCTGCGCTAGTGCAAAAGCTCTTTGCCATACTTAATGTGGCATCGGCGACAATAACCACAGCAAACAGTTTTAACCCAGCAATAATGGCAAAATAAACAGCATCAAACTGATGCGCACTTATAGCCAATAGCAACATAATTAAAAATGATGGTAGGGTAAAACCAATAAAGGCAGCAATGCCACCAAGCACACCCGCGCGCTCTACCCCAATGGCAAAACTAACTTGGCTAGAACCAGGCCCAGGCAAGGCTTGGCTTAAGCTTATAAGCTGTGCATAACGGGTGTTAGTGAGCCAATTTAGGGTATCGACAAAATGGCGCTTAAAATAGCCTAAGTGAGCAGCAGGGCCACCAAAACTCATGCAGCCAAGTAAAAAAAACTGTCTAAAAATAGCAATTAACATTACGCCCCAATCCTCGTTATAAATTATAAAATTATCATCCAGTAGTATGACATATTTATGAACTCAGCTATCGATAGTATTTTTGTTGTTATACAGCATAAAATGCTAATTTTAATTGATTCTTCATGGCTTGTTCATTCATATATTTCCATAATAGCGCAAAATACTAAATAGATAGGACATAGCATGACTTTAACTAAATCACTTTTAAGCGTAACGGTAGTTGCTGTATTACTTAGCGGTTGTGAAATGAATAACACAGGTAAAGGAGCGGCAATTGGCGCTGCAGCTGGTGGTGTATTAGGTAAGGCTACTGGTAATCATAAAGATAAGCGTATCTTTATTGGTGCTGCAATTGGTGCATTAGCTGGTGCTGCAGTAGGCGATTACATGGATAAACAAGAAACAGCTTTTCGTGACGAGTTAGCGGGTTCTGGTGTTGAAGTGGTACGTGAAGGCGATAACTTACGTTTAGTTATGCCGTCAAATATTACCTTTGCAACCGATCAGTCGTATATTTCGTCGGGCTTTCACAATACGCTAAGTGCGATTGCTAAAGTGATGAACAAATACGAAAAAACTTATTTAAGCGTAGAAGGTCATACCGATAGCACAGGTAAAGATAGCTATAATATGAGCCTTTCACAGCAACGCGCTCAAAGTGTTAAAAACTATTTAGTTAATCAGCAAATTATGGCTGAACGAATTAGCACTACAGGTTATGGTGAAACACGTCCAATTTCATCAAACGATAGCGCAAATGGCCGTGCACAAAATCGTCGTGTAGAAATTCAAATAGTGCCTAACACGCAATAAGCACATAAAAATCTAGTCTTTATTGAACTGTAGTTCACATAAGCGCTGGTACAACGGGGAGCTTTGCAGTAATTGCTGATGGCTCCCTGTTGCTATTATTTCCCCGTGTTCCATTACCACAATCATATCTGCATGTTTTACCGTTGCCAGACGATGCGCAATGATCAACGTTGTTCGGTTTTGCATTAAGTGCTCAAGTGCGGCTTGTACATGGTGCTCGCTTTGTGCATCGAGTGCGCTGGTGGCTTCATCGAGTAATAGTATTTCAGGGTCTTTTAAAATTGCTCGCGCGAGTACAATGCGTTGCTTTTGACCGCCCGATAGTCTCACTCCTTGTTCCCCTAAAAAGCTGTTATAGCCTTGTGGTAGCTGTTGAATAAACTCATCAGCATGGGCATGTTTAGCCGCCGCATAAACCTGCTCGTCGGTAGCATCTGGATTGCCGTAGCGAATGTTATGCATTACATCTGAGCTAAATAAAATAGGATTTTGTGCCACCATACCCATTTTATTACGCAGCGTATTGAGTGATAAATCTTTAATATTTACATCACGAAACTTAATAGCACCGCTGGCTGGATCGTAAAAGCGTTGTAGTAATTCAAATAAGGTGGTTTTCCCTGCACCAGAAGGACCCACAATTGCCACTGTTTGCCCTTGCTGTATGTTTAAACTCACATTATTAAGTGCGCTTACATCGGGACGAGATGGGTAATTAAAGCTAATGCTTTCAAGTGTAATGGCAGAGTGGTTAGTGCTACTTAGGAGCTTTTCGTCTTGTGGGGAAATAGGGTTTTCAATTTCGCTTTTTACAGCGAGTAATTCTAGTAGCCTTGCAGCAGCACCTGCTGCGCGCTGCAGCTCACCATAAACCTCTGCCACAGTTGCAACCGACATGGCCACCATAATAGCGTAAAACACAAAGGCACCTAGCTCACCTCCAGTCATAGTGCCGGCTAGTACATCGCTGCCGCCAACCCATAACATAGCGCTGATGGCACTAAAGGTTAAAAATATAACGGCGGCAATTAAAAACGAGCGTTGTTTTATACGGCTTTTAGCGACGTTAAAGGCTTTTTCGACCTCCAGAGCAAAAGCTTGCTGCTCTCGCTGTTCGTGGCTATAGCTTTGCACTACTTTAATATTTTGAATGATCTCACCGGCGTAAGTACTTATATCGGCAATAGCACTTTGGCTGCTACTGGCTAACTTTCTCACTTTGCGGCCAAATACCATCATGGGCACCAGTACTAAAGGTACACAAGCAACGACCACTAAGGTCAGTTTTAAATTGGTAAACAGCAGCATGGCTAAACCACCCACTAGCATTAATGCACTGCGTAGCGCCATTGAAAAAGAAGAGCCAATAATAGATTGCAGCAAAGTGGTGTCGGTGGTTAACCGCGACATTAACTCACCGCTGCGGTTTTCTTCAAAATAACTTGGGTGCAAAGTAACAATACGGTTAAACACCGCTTTACGAATATCGTTACTGACACGTTCACCAATCCACGACATTAAATAAAAACGACTAAAGGTGCCCACCGCTAATAAACTAATTAAGCCTATAAGTACCAGTACTGCTTGTTGCAACTGTGCTTGAGATCCTGCTATAAAACCATGGTCAATAACAAATTTAACGCCTTGGCCTAATGATAAATTAACCCCCGCCGTCACTAAAAGAGCAATAAGGGCGGCAATAACCATCAGTTTATACGGTTTAATAAACGCAAAAACAGGTAATAAACTACTAAACGCGGCTTTTTCTGCAGCAGGGGCTTGAGACATAGTGGGTTCTTTTTAATGATTGAGCTTTATATATGGCGTCTGTAAACTAAAATTCAATAGTGCTAAAAATAATCAGCAAGGATAAGTGATGACAAATAAAACGGATAATAAACAATGCAAAAAATAGTGGAATTTAAAAAGCGTGGATTTTTTAGCCACGCTATAGATTTAGATGCATTGAATGAGCGTATTTACCAATTAAATCAAGATGGATGGCGAGTTATTAGCGTAACAACAGCAACGGGCTTTCAAGGGCAAATAACGGCTTATGCCTTATTAATAGAAAATAATGAATTATAAAGGGTGATTAATGGTTTTATCTGTTTGGCTAAGTTTAGCGTTAGTTTGCATAATGGGCGCAATGTCGCCTGGTCCTAGTTTGGCTGTGGTATTAAAGCATACGTTAAGCGGTGGGATGAAAAACGGTATGCTTGCGGCATTGAGCCATGGCGTAGGAGTAGGATTGTATGCAGCTGCATCTTTACTCGGTTTAGGTGCCTTAATGGTGCAGTTTCCTAATGTTTATCAATTATTAGTCTATTTAGGAGCAGCATATTTAGCTTACTTGGGAATTAAAATACTACTGGCTAAACCTAGTAATAATGAGCTACAAGTGCAAAAGAGTGAAGTAAGTGCATTAAAGGCGCTGCAAGATGGCTTTGCAATTGCATTTTTAAACCCCAAACTCGCTATCTTCTTTTTAGCCTTATTTTCGCAATTTATTGACCCGCAAAATCTTACTCTCAGCATTGGTATTATTATGTGCTTAACGGTATTTGTAATTGATACCGGCTGGTATTTACTGGTGGCACTGTTAACTGAGGTTTCTAAAAATCGCTTTGGTTTTACTAAACAAAACCCATGGCTAGATAAAGTGTTAGGTGCGGTATTTATTGCTTTAGCTATAAAAGTAGTAGTGAGTGTTTAGCTATTGCTGCTATTTATGGCTATATAAATACCTATAAACAGAGTTAACAATGGTGTTGAGTGAGCGTTAAAAACCGAGCACAACTAGGTGCTCGGTAAAGTTATTAATTAAAAGTGATAAGTGATAGACATCATTGCAGTCGTGAGATTGTCGGTGTCTATAATAGGCGAGTCTTCAATATCAGCATCTAGCTGATGATATTTAACTAAGGCGTTAACATTTAAGTTTTTATTGATTTTGTAACTTGCTAACAAGCCAATATTATAGTTAACCGTAGAGCTAAGCTCGTATGCATCAAAAGTGCTAGATTCGCCCTCAGCCACACCGTAATAATAGTTTGATAACTGGCTACTATTAATTTCAACCCCAACGAAAGGCGCTAACATTAGCTCTTTTGTTAACTTAACTGGGTAGCTGTAGTCGGTTTTAAACTTAGCGCCATCACCGTTGCCCAATATATCATGAGATACACTTGCGCTAACGCGGCCAAAACTGGCAGCGTAACTTACCTTTGTACCAGCGTATAGTGACATTTTACGCTCATTTAATGCTTTAATAGCAACATTATCAGAATCTGTAGAGTCAAAAAATTGTCCAGGCTCAAGAATAACTGACCAATTTAAACCTTCATCACCAAGCAATTTATAATCAAGCATGTACCCTTTAAGGGTTAATCGCTCGCCTGTATAGTTGATCATAGGTAACCCGAGTGTTTTATTATCGGTATCTGCATATGGCGACTCTACAGAAATCACCCCGCCTGCAACCGACCAACGCGACTCAGCATTAGCAGCAGATGCTGTGAAAATTAATGCAGTTACTAACACTCGTAAACTGTTTGTCATGTACGTATTCATAATTACCTTAACTATTTAAGTTATAAATTGATTTATGATCTAAGGTAAATATTGTATAGCTAATAGCCCAAAAATGGTTGTAAGTTAATGTATGAAAGTTTGTATCGATGTAAATGCAATAAAGGATTAGGTAACCTCTGTATAGGTTGAGTTTTAAAGTTGCGGGGTAGTCAGGGGTGTTGTTGCTTATGTTAGTAAACGCCAGAGAATTACGCGAAGCAATCTTAACTCAAAAAGATAACCTCACAGCGCAGCAAGTAACTATAGCCTAAAGCAATCAAGCATAAAGCTATAGCTAATTCGGGTATCACCTACAGCGTAAAAACATTGAGCAAATGCTAGGGTGAAAAAGCACTAAATTTAAAAAACGCTACAAATCTCTTCGGCATTACAAGTGATCACAGTCACATTTTCGTAGCCAACGCGAGTGAGTGCTTCGGCGCCAAGAGTAGCGCGGGCTGCACTGGCACAGTGTAAATAAATTGGCCGTGTAGCGTCTTTTTCGATTTCCATTAATTTCATTTCGAGTAAACCACGAGGGATATTTATCGCGCCAACAGCCGCTTTATTTGCATGCTCTGCTGGTTCGCGTACATCGATAAGTAACCCTTTATTGCCCTCAAGCTCTTGTTTTGCTTGTTGTGCACCAATACGGCGCTGATTAGGGATAATTGTTTTTAATAAGTCGGGAATGGATGTAAGCATTTGTTATTCCTTAACGCCAAGTTTGCGTAATAGTGTGATCATTGGGCACCAGCAGGTAAAAGCTGATTGCATTAGGTTTAGTGCTATAAATACAGTAAACCATATCCAGCGTGGGTCATGAAAGCTTTGTAACAAAACAGAGATAATAATCATGATGCCAGCAACTAAACGCAGTGCATTATTAAGCTTCATTATAGTCGGTCATTTTAATGAGTATGTATAGCTACTATATTAGGTTTTTATACATTAGCAAGATCTAATGTTAGACATGGCTGTTCTAGCAACCTATACTTACTAACAAATTAAGTATAAGAGCACAGTATGAATATTGACTTTACTGCCATGGCTGCCAACGTAGAAAAAGCAGAGAAATTATTAAAAATCTTAGCCAATAAAAATCGCTTAATGATTTTATGCTCCTTACAAGACACCGAAATGAACGTGTCGCAGTTAAATGAAGCTGTACCTCTTGCACAATCGGCACTCTCTCAGCATTTAGCTGCATTGCGTAAAGCAAATATAGTGGCTACTCGACGCGAAAGCCAAACAATTTATTATCGTGTTATTGATAAAGATGCTGTAACACTGCTGGCAACTTTATATGAGTTGTTTTGTAAGGAATAACACAATGAACGCTATAGATAACGCTGTAAAAAGCAGTTTAAGTGGCCGCGTACCAATTATTATTTTTGTGTTGTCGGTACTGTGTGGGTTATTTGCTTTACAGCAAACGCCGCGTGAGGAAGAGCCACAAATAGTGGTACCTATGCTCGACATTTATGTGTCGGCACCTAATGTAGAAGCCCCTGAAGTTGCTAGGTTAGTCACCGAGCCATTAGAAAAGTTATTGGCGCAACTTAGTGGTGTAAAACATATATATTCAACTACGCAAAGTAGTCGTGCTGTGGTTACTTTGCGCTTTGAGGTAGGGCACGATCGCGAACAAGCCATACTCGATACCTACGCCAAGCTCTATAGCTATCAACATACTATGACTCCTATTATTAAAAGCTGGCAAATACGCCCAGTAGAAGTAAATGATGTGCCTATTGTTATGCTTGGGTTATATAGCAAGGATCCTAAGCTTTATAGTGATTATGAATTAACCCGCTTTGCAAACGAAATAGCCAATAATTTACAACGAATTGAACACACGAGCGAAGTAAAAGTAATTGCGGGGCGTAACCGCGCCATTACCGTTAATTTAAATGCCACCGCTTTGGCTGCACACCAAACCACATTAAGTGATGTTTATTATGCGCTTAGTGTATCTAATCAACTCACCGAGGTAGGTAGCGTGGTAAATGCCCAGCAGCAAATAATTTTGCAAGCGGGCGATGTATTAAGAACTAAAACAGCGATAGAACAACTAGTCGTTAATGTTGTTAATGGTAAAAGTGTTTATTTAACCGATGTAGCCCAGGTTAGTGATGGCCCCGCTGAGGCGCAAAGCTATCAATGGCTGGCGCAGTCAAATGAGCAACAGCATTACCCTATGGTAACGCTGAGTATTGCCAAACAAGCAGGCACTAATGCTGTAGCGGTGGCAAGCGATGTACATGCCATGATGGCAGAGCTAAAAACAAGGTTACTACCAGTAGAAATAACGTACTCAGTACTGCGAGATTACGGCCAAACCGCCGACGAAAAAGTAAATAATTTAGCCTCAAGCTTAGTGTTTGCAGTATTTACTGTGGTTATATTTGTGGGCGTATTTTTAGGTTGGCGCCCGGCAATAGTAGTTGGACTTGCTGTACCCATTTGTTATGGCATTACGCTCTCGCTTGATTTTGCCTTTGGCTACACAATTAACCGAGTGACCTTATTTGCGTTAATTTTATCTTTGGGGTTACTGGTTGATGATCCGATCACAGGTATAGATAACATCAGCCGTTTTATAAATAAAAAGGGTGATAAAAAACAGCAAATAGTGAATGCAATGAGTGAAATTCGCACTGCACTATTAATGTCGACCCTAACTATTATGGTGGCATTTATTCCACTGGCTTTTATTACTGGAATGATGGGGCCTTATATGGCGCCAATGGCATTTAACGTACCTGTGAGTGTTATGGTATCAACATTAGTGGCGTTTTTTGTAACCCCATGGCTTGCCATGAAATTACTAAAACCTAATAGTGAAGAGCCCGATCAAGCAAATAACAAAACGAGCCTTTACGAGCGCTTACTAACCCCCTTACTGGCCTCAAAACCACGTGCTAAATGGGTACTGTGGATCACGCTTGCGTTATTTATTATTAGCGCCATGTTACCTGTGATGCGATTAGTACCGCTGAAGTTATTACCGTTTGATAATAAAAATGAACTACAAGTACTTATTGATATGCCAGAGGGCACTAATTTAGAGCAAACAGCTGCTTTTACCCGACAAGTGCAAACGCTCACATGGCAATTAACCGAGGTAAGTGAAATAGCCACTTATGTAGGCCAGCCTTCAAGTATGGACTTTAATGGTATGGTACGCGGTTATTACCGACGAGAAGCACCGAACTTAGCTGAACTAAGAGTGCTACTACTAGATAAAACAGCGCGCGAGCATCAATCTCATGCGGTGGTAATGCGTTTGCGTAAACAGTTAGCACCATTAGTAAATAACGGCATAGTGATTAAAGTAGTTGAAGTGCCGCCAGGGCCGCCGGTGTTAAGTACTTTAGTGGCAGAAGTTTATCGAGATACATTTATTGATAGGCAAACGCATTATTTAGCCGCAGAGCAAGTTGCAACGCGCTTAAAACAAGAACCTCATGTGGTAGAGGTTGATACTTCAATGGTTGCAGCAGCCCCTTTACAGCGTTTTATTACTGATAAAACGAAAGCGGCGCATAGTGCTATATCTACCGAAAATATCACGCAAACACTTAGCATAGCGTCACAAGGGCAAACGGTTGGGCAGCTTTATGTCAGCAACGAAACTCAGCCTGTGCCAATAAAACTGCAGCTATCTTATAGCGAACGCAATCAATTTGCACAATTGCTAGCATTACAACTAAGGGGCGACAGAGACATAGCTAAAAATGCGAGTAAATTTGGCTTAAGCAGTGCGCCGCGGCCTTTAGTTGCGCTTTCTGAGCTTGGAGAGTTTACTCAATTAAATGTAGCGCAAACTATTATGCGCAAAGATCAGCGCGAAGTTATTTATGTTATGGCAGAGCTAAATGGTAGAACTCCCGCAGCAATAATTGCCGATGTAACTGCTGATTTAAATATATCAACAGACGATTTTGTAAAAACGCCTTGGTTAGCGCGGCACTTTTTTAATAATGGTGGCACTGCACCTTGGCAATTACCGCCAGGTACGCAAGTAACATTTAGCGGTGAAGGAGAGTGGCGTATTACCATAGATGTATTTAGAGATATGGGGATTGCCTTTGCATTTGCACTTAGTGCCATTTTTATTATTTTACGCCTACAAACACGCTCAGTAAGCTTGTCGCTTATTATTATGTCGGCAATACCACTCACTGTTATTGGCATTATGCCTGGTTTTTGGTTACTTAATCAGTTTGGTGAGCGCAGTATTGCATCAGCTCCCGAGCCGGTTTTATTTACCGCTACTGCGATGATAGGCATGATTGCCTTGGCGGGTATTGTGGTGCGTAATTCACTTATTTTAGTTGAGTTTATTAATCAAGCACGCGCCCAAGGTATGGCAATAAAAGCAGCGTTAATTGCAGCAGGAACAGTGCGCATGCGCCCCGTACTACTAACCGCAGGCACCACATTATTAGGTAACTTAGTGATTACACTAGATCCGGTATTTAGTGGCTTAGCAATTGCGATTATTTTTGGCATTGTGGCATCAACGTTGTTTTCGTTATTTGTAGTGCCGCTTGTTTATTACTTAGTATTTGCAAACACAGAAACCACTGCGGGAGAAACGCATGCAAGGTAAATCAAAACTAGTTGGCTCGTTACTCGCTTTATTAGTGGTAGTAGGCGCCGTATTGTATATGGCGGGCAGCTTTTCAAATAAGCAAGTTGCTGGTTTAAAAACGACCAACGCTAACAATTACCACGGTAAGCGGGAAACGGTTTTACTACAAAAAATATCCCGTAGTGAATGGGTGCCAGGCAGTATTATTGCGAAACAAAATACCCAAATTTCATCGCGAGTTATGGCGCAAGTTGAGCGTTTAAGTGTACGCGCGGGCGATAAAGTAACCAAAGGTGATTTACTCATTACCTTACAACAAGATGACTTTAAAGCGCAATTAGCACAAAGTGAGGCGCAAATTAATGCTATTCAAGCCGCATTAACCCAAGCTACAAAGCAACTTAAGCGAATTGAAAGTGTGTATGCGCAAGGCTTAGTATCGTTAAGTGAGTTAGATAATGCGAAGGCAAATTTTGATAGTTTATCGGCCAATTTAATTGCCGCTAAGCAGCAGCAAACACAAGCCAAAGTTGCGCTGAGTTACACTCGTATTACAGCGCCTATTTCGGGGGTTGTAGTAGAGCGGTTAGTCGAACCGGGTGATACAGCTACGCCTGGGCAGGCTTTATTGGGATTATATAACCCGCAGCAGCTACAAGTTGAGTTTAATGTGCGAGAAACGCAAGCGGTTAAATTGCAGTTAGGGCAAAGTTTAACCATAAAGTTGCCTGCACTTAATTTAACCTCGCCAGCCACAGTGGCCGAAATAGTTCCGGTTGCCGATAGCGCCTCACGTAGTTTGTTAATTCGCTTAGACTTTGACTCTTCTGTAGGGGTAATGCCCGGCTTGTATGCACAATTAGAATTAGTATTACCCGATGAGCAAGGAATATTGCTAGATAGTAGCTGGATACATGAGTTTGGCCAATTAACTATGCTGTATGTGATTAATAGTGACAATGAGCAAATAGAACGCCGGTTTGTGCGCTTAGGTGAAATAATTGGCGCAAAGCAGCATGTAGTTACTGGGCTTAACCCCGGCGATATTCTAGCGGTAGATTACTTACCTAACTTAGCGCATACAGCTAGGTAACGCTTAGCTTGTTATTATTGATAGCTTTAGAGAGCCGTATTTACTACGGCTTTTTTGTGTTTCTAAATCGTATTAGCTCATTGGTTAGCCAGCTATTTGCGGTTAACTTAGCACCACTGCTTAAAATTACCGTGTAGGCTTTACCACTCCATGAACTTTTACTAGCGAGATTATTAATGAAGTCGTCGGCTGTTTTTGCATAACGTTTAGCTTTACGGTATTTCATGGCTAAATGCTCGGCGGCTTCTTTGCTAGTATGCTCATCGCCATTGCGGATAAAAGTGGCGTTGCTGTTGCTAATAAAGGTAATTAAATGCTGCACTTCTTGGTCGGGTTCTCGATCGGGTTCTCGATTGGGTTCTTGATTAGGTAATTGGTTGGGGTGTGCAGCTAGGCTTATTTGGCTAAAAAAGGTGAATAATATGGTCAGTAGCCAAGCAGAATAAATACGAGTTTTTTTCATGTTATACATCATCAACTTTTAAAGTGGCTAAAATAGGGTTGTGATCAGAGCTGTTATATTCGCTTACTAAAGTATCAGAAATAACAACACCACGAGCCCACACTTGATCCAGGGCTAAACCAAATGCTTTTGTACGCTTGTCATCTACGTATATAGCTTCTTTAAGGCCCAGTTTAGTCAGCGCGTCATTAACTAGCTTTTGGCGTGCATCGCTCCATGCGTTTAAATCGCCCGCAAAAAGAATTGGCCCTTTGTGTTGTTGCATTATTTTTATACTGGCTTGTAACTGTTGCGCGTAGGCTTTAGTACCAAATGTAAAGTTAATGCCGTGCAAATTAACGCTCAATAAGCGTTGTTGGTTAGCCATTGCATATTCAACAATGTTAGTTGCTTTTGGGCTTCGTAACCATGGCTCTTTATGAATAAAAGTACAATGTACAGTTGCAGGCCAGCGGCTAAGCGTCATTACACCAGATTGTACATTGCCACTTTTATAACCGGGCGAAAAACGCCAAAAAGGTTTAAGGCTAGTAAGGCGTGTATCTACAATAGCCTCTTGTAATAAAACAATATCAGCACTTTCATTAAGGTGAGTTAAATCTTTATATAGGCCTTGGTTTTGTGCCTTATAAATATTCCATGAGAGTAACCTAGCTTGTTGAGGAACAATAAACTTACGGCTGTATGTTTTTTGCCTACTTGCCTGTAGTTGCTGATTACAACGCAGAGGAGTATATGCGGTTTCTGTTATACCTTGCGCTTCATCTGATGGGTTTAGTTGTGCTAGCGCCAAGCTAGAGTTTATAGTTAAAAAAGAGCATGCAGCAATAATGCAACGTATTAGCTTTTTGTGCATTTAATACCTTATTTAAAATTAGCCGTGAGCAATATCAATAGTGTGTACTTTGGGTGGTTTAAGCGTTAAAAGTTCATTTTTTAAGTGGTGTTTAAGTAGGGTAATACTTTGTGCTTGAAGTTTAAAGAGAGTTTTAATCACTGTGTTAATTATGTACTAGGCTTACATCCTTGTAAGCAACTACAATGCTGTTGTTACTCGTAACGCAGTGCATCTATAGGGTTGAGCCTGGCGGCTTTAATGGCTGGGGCTAAACCAAACACTATGCCAATTAATGAAGTAAAACCAAACGACAACATTACCGCCCATGCCGGAATATACGCATCTGGCATGCTAGGAACCATAAACGAAATAAGCCCCGCTGCGCCATAACCAATGGCAAGCCCAATCAACCCGCCAAATAGCGATAACACCACAGCCTCAACTAAAAACTGCAACATTATAAAGCCGGGTGTAGCGCCTAGCGCTTTAAGGGTGCCAATCACGCGGGTGCGCTCAGTTACCGACACTAACATAATATTCATTACACCTATGCCACCAACTAATAAGCTAATACCAACAATACCTGCGGTTATGGCAGTGGCACTACCGGTAAATTTATCTACTTGGGCGCGGGCTTTTTCAGCAGTTTCAAATTCAAAGTCATTGTCGTCGCCGTCTTTAAGTTTATGTAACTGGCGCAGTATACGAGTAATTTTTGCTAGTACCTGCTCTTCGTTAGCGTTGTCTTCAAGCCTAAACATAATTTGTACATTACTTTGCGTATTGCCTCCCTCTAACGCACTCATAGTGCTAATGGGAATATTAATATAATCGTCTTGATCAAAGCCCAAAAAGCTACCTTGTTTTTCGGCTACACCAATAATTCTAAACCATTCGCCACCTAGCTTTATGTATTCGCCTACCGGATTGCTGGGTAAGTTTAATTTTTCGATAATTGACGGCCCAATAAAAGCTACGCGGCGGCGTTTTTCGTCGTCTTCAGCGCGAATAAAACGGCCTAGATCGGGGTAGGTACGGTATGCTTTTTGATAGTCTTGCTCAGTACCCATAACCCGCGATGAATGACTTTTATTACCATACTCAGCTCCGCCCGAAAAACGCCAAGTAAACATTAGTGCGGTGAGTGTTTCTGCTTCTTTTACTCGTGCTTTTAAGGTTAAAAAATCGTCGTAGCTAAGTTTTGCATTTTTACCAACCATTTCTAGCTCAATACTGGTATACGCCTTAATAGTAGTTACATCGGGCGACATATCAGCGAACTGATCGTTTATTTGCTTGGTAAAGCCTTGCATTACAGCAACCACAGTTACTACTGCGGCCACGCCAATAATAATACCTAAACAGGTGAGGGCAGAGCGCATAGCATTTGCTTTAATTGCTGAAAATGCGGCTTTAGTGCCTTCCATAGTGGCCAGTGCAAGTTTAAACATGCTGCCTTGCTCCTTGGTTTTTAGTTACGTCACTCACTACTTTACCATCCACTAAGCGAATTACCCGCTGACAGTGGTCGGCAATTTCTTGCTCATGTGTAACCAAAATAATGGTATGCCCTTCGTTATGCAGCTCATCAAATAAGGCCATAATTTCGCGGGTGGTTTTACTGTCTAAGTTACCGGTTGGCTCATCACCTAATAATATATGCGGTTTAGTGACTAAAGCACGAGCAATAGCAACTCGTTGACGTTGCCCGCCCGACAGCTGGCTTGATAAGTGATTTACTTTGTCGGCTAAGCCCACGCGCTTTAGCGCCTCAAGGGCTTGCTGTTTGCGTTGTTTGCTAGGGGTAAAGCGGTAAACTAAAGGCTGCATTACATTTTCTAGCGCCGATGCGCGTGGTAATAAGTTAAAGCTTTGAAATATAAATCCGACGCTTTCGTTGCGTTGGTGCGCAAGCTCGGTTTCGGTCATACTTTTTACTAACTTATCTTTTAAATAATACTCGCCGCTGGTGGGGGTATCTAAGCAGCCTAACAAATTCATTAGGGTAGACTTGCCAGATCCTGAGGGGCCAATAATGGCCACATATTCATTGGGCATAATGCTAATGTTTACATCATCAAGTGCTTTAAATATCTCAGCGCCCATTTTGTATTGTTTATTAATATGCTCAAGCTTGATCACCGCAGTCATTAGTTGTTTTCCTTCGCAGCGGCTTTTACTTTTACTGTGTCGCCTTCTTTTAAAGTACTAATAGGGCGAGCCGGGCCAATAACTATTTTGTCACCTTCATTGAGCCCCTCGGTAATTGCTTGTTCAATATCTGATGATATACCAACAGTTACGGTTACTTTACTAACGCTGTTGTCGTTATTTAGGCGCCAAACAAAGGTGCTGTCGTCTTGTTTTTGAATTGCTTCTATTGGTAACTTTAAACCATTTTCGGCAATGCTGGTGGCAATTTCTGCTCTACAGCTCATTCCGGCATATAGTTGACGATCGGTAGCATCGAGTAATACTTTTACCTTAAATGATAACCCTTGTGAGCCAGGCTGGTTTTTAGCCGAGGTACCAATGTTTATTACTGTGCCAGTAAAAGGATTATTAGGATAAGCAGCGGCATAAATATTTGCTTTTTGGTGGAGTTTAATACTGGCTATGTCGGTTTCATCAACCCGCAACTCAGCTAAAATAGCACTGGGGTCAGCAACCAGCATTAAATCAGAGCCTATTATATTGGTCGTTCCGGCAATAACCGTTTCGCCTTCTTTAATATTAACCGAAGCCAATAGGCCACTCATAGGCGCTTTAAAAACACTTTTATTTAACCGATCTTGGGCAATTTGCAACGACGCATGAGCTTGGTTAAACGACTCTTTACGAGATTCAATATCTATTTTAGCTAAGTCGCGGGCACTTGCTAGGTTTTCATAGGCTTCTTCATTGCCCAAACCGACATCGTAAAGCTCTTTTTGTCTTTTTAGTTGGCGCTCAAAGTTAACTAAGCGAATTTGGCTATGTTTAATTTCTATTTCGGTGGCACGTAGTAGCGCTTTATTGCGGGTTACTTCAGATTCAAATGCAGTGGTATCAAGGCGCATTAAAATATCGCCTTGTTTTACACTTTGGCCTTCTTCGACAAATACTTTATCTACTCGGCCGGTAACTTCAGAGCGCAGCTGAACTTGAGTATTAAATACTAAGTTACCAGACGCCATTATTGAGTCGGCAATATTGCCTAGTTCAACATGGGCGATATTTACCTCGGGCTGTTTTTTATCACCAGAAATTTGTTTTGATACAATTAACGCTATAAAAGCGGCAATAGCGAGTGTGATGATAATGGCTTTTTTCATTTTATCGGTCCGTGAGTGAAAATGTGCAGAGGCTAACTTGCCTCTGCATAATAATTAAAGTGCGGCTATAATCGCCCAAACACTAAAAATAATAATACTTGGTAAGGCTGCAAACAGCAGTGCTTTATTAGTTGAGAAATTAGTCCAGCATTTTAGCCCAACCATGCCCAGCGCAATGCTCCAAATAGTGAACAGGTTAATTGATTCTAGTAAGGTATAAAAAGTATGTGTGGCATCAAGCCCAACAATGAGCTGATTGATAGAAGCGTAACTAAACACCGCTTGTTGCGAAATTTGATCTGTGTTGGCCATTAATACTAAGGCGATAGTGCCAAGGCTTGAAATAACCGTAGGC
Organism: Pseudoalteromonas sp. 20-MNA-CIBAN-0454; assembly: GCF_040308685.1. NCBI lineage: Bacteria > Pseudomonadati > Pseudomonadota > Gammaproteobacteria > Alteromonadales > Pseudoalteromonadaceae > Pseudoalteromonas > Pseudoalteromonas sp. 20-MNA-CIBAN-0454. Next base: position 80,685 of record NZ_JBEOOB010000013.1, read on the forward strand.
ATCATTGTCCATAATGAAAAGCCATACCAAGCACCGTAACTATGTTGTGAGTTAGGATCGAGTTTAGCTATCAGCATATAATAAAGTGCAACTAAAGCATTCATTATTACTATGCCAATAATACCGCCGATCATGCCAAACCACATTTGGTTTGGGGCATTTTGTTCAATCGCTTGACGAATCATTTTTTGCTCGCCAATAGTGGCATCAACACTTGAAACGGCTACTTGCTCATTAATTAAAAACTGTATATCAACACTATTATAAAAAACAAACATACTCGCGGCGGTGGCAACTGCTATACAAATAAGGGCCAACCATGACCAGCCTTTTGCTTGCTCTATACCATTAAACGCTTTACTTGGGCTGATATAAATATCGATTAGTGCGCTTAGCGCGTTAGGTGACTTCATTATTATTCCTTAATAACCTAATTTGGGGGGAATTACTGGCTATAGCATAAGGCAAAATGAGGATAAGGTGATTATTTTATTGTAACGGTTTGTTAACGTAGTTTGTTTAGTGGCCAGGTTATTTATGCTGCTAAAACTAAAAAAGAGCCTTTCGGCTCTTGGGTTGCAGCAATTACAGTGTAATTTTTAAAGTGTAAAGTCTACTGAATAAGCAACATAGGCTTTTACGTCAGAGCCATCTATATCGGTATCAGATAAACCAAAAGTGAAACCATCTTTAGATACTGCTATGCCATAATCAATAATATTGTCATCACCTATAAAATCACCAGAGTAGTGGCCTAAATGAAATGCTATTTCGGTGCCGTTATTGCCAACAGCAAAAGCATAATCTGCCGTTAGGTAAAGTGAGTCAGCAAAGTCTGTACCGTCACCACTTGCTGCAGAGGTTGCTAATACAGCAGCACCAAAGGTGAAGCCTTTTACACTTATACTGCCGTAAATCTCAGAAAAGTCAGCATCAGCCGTGGAAGCTGCATCTGGGTATGCATAATAAATGTAACCAACATCGTAGCTCACGCTTTCATTAATAGCGCCACCAAAGCCTGCATACAAGTCTAATTCATAGGTCATCTCATCGGCCCAAGAGGCATTTGATGCCCAAGCACCGGCATAAAAACCAGACTCGTTGGTGTAGTCAATGCCGCCTGAAATGGCAGCATCACCACTGGTTTGTTCTTGTCCGCGCCATAAATAGTTTGATGTTGCTGCCGCATTAGCGGTTACTTCAGCATAGGCTGCTGTTGATGCGACACTAACTAAAGAGAGTGCTGTTATTGTTATGACTTTTTGTAGTTTTAGCATGTTTTAGTTCCTGTTATATGATTGCATGCCAAAGCTTTAAGGCTTATAGCTTGGCAGCATTTTATTATTTAACAGAAAAGAAGATTGCACGGGGTATGCCAGCTTCACTTTATTGCAGTGAATATGGTTTTAGGTGTTTTAAAACAATAGCTTATAATTAGTAGAGGGAGAGGTGCAGAGATAAGATTTTAAGGGGTTTTACATTTGTGGTGCATAAATTAACCTAGCTGCACCAAATCGGCGCTGCTAGGTTAGTTATTAATAATTAACCAAAAATAGTACGCATTAAGCTAATTGTTTCGTTAACTCCACGACCTTTTTGTACTTCATTAATAATAGAATCACGTTTGCTACGAATATGCTCAGGAATATCGTCAGCTGCAAGTGCGCGGTCTACTAAAATTTCTGCAGATTCTTTACCTCTACGCTTAGTTTTACCTGTACCTGAAGTACTGCGCTTTGGCTTGCTTAGCAGCTTGATGTAATTAGAGCTATCGGCTGTTGTGGTGTCTGCATAGTAAAAAAAGCACGGAATAAGCGCTTTAATGCTTACCAGCTGCTCTTCTAATTCGTTGTCTGCTTTAGCCATTTTAAACCAAGACAGAGTTTGAATTTTCTGTACTATGTCTTGCCAGTAACGCTCAAAGTCAGTGTTTTTTAGCTTGCTAACACCCAGTGCGCCACATAAAGCATCTAATCTATTATTGCTAATAGGAGTAAATACGTCAGGACGACGCATCGCTAATAAGCGAGTCGCTGGAGCGAGCGTTGGCTTTTCGTTACCATCGCTAAAAGCTTTTAAGTAAGCAGCAACAAATTGCTGGTACTCATAATGAGTAATATTACCTTCCAACGGAATATTGCTAAGTGCATCATCAAACGCATCAGGCATATCAGCCAGTAGTTGATGAAACGCTTTAGCGCTTTTAGTTGATGCAAACCATTCAACATCAAAGTTGTAAGTGCTTGGATCAAGCGATGCCATGTGCTTACCACTAAACGCAAGTAAGTCTTCTGGGATCATATCTTTAAGTGATTGCGGGCGAATGCTTGCAATGTAGCTTGTTAAGCGAAGCTGCTCATCAAGTGCAATAAGATCTTTGTGCTGCTCAATAAATGTAATTACTACAGGCCAAGGCGCTACACGTAACGTTTTAACTTGTAAAAAGCTAATAGCAGAAATAAGTTGGTCGTGCAGTTTTTTTAGTACTGGTAACTGTTGCGGCTCTAGCAAGTCGTAATTCATACGCTCTTTGCTTGCATTAAGCAGTTCATAGCACCAAAGTAAAAAATCATCTGGGTGGTTTTCTACTTTCACGGCCATTAGATTTAGGCTGAGTTCTGAGGATTGCTTCAGAATGTTTTGGTATATTTGGTTTTCTTGCTCGCCTAGCGACATTTGTGACGGTGAAATTAGCAGTTTTTTCATGCCTTGTAGAACCTCGAGTTAGATGCATTTTTTAGCTGGTCTATTTTAGCGCAAATCTTGCAATAACAACAGAGGCATATACAAGCCTTAAGAATACAACAGTTAAAGTGCTCATAATTATTAATTTATTAAAACAATAAAATAGTTAACTTAAGTGACGAAAACTCAATTAGTTTAGATTGTTTGAAAATCATACGGCAGTGTATTTTTCATGTCTTACTTGTTGAAAAATAATGATTTGTTGTTTTTTATAAAGCGAGCATGTGTTGTTTGTTAATATTTAAATAGTGTTGATATTATTAGCGCGTAGATTCATCATTAAAAAATAAATTAGTTGAAAGTTATTTTTTTTAGTACTGACAATGATTTTAGTGATAACTCTCGCTATGATATGAGTATTATTTGCACATTTGAAAGGACGATCATGAAAACCTTATTTAAAATTATAGGTGTAATACTGCTGTTATGTATTGCACTTATCGTTGCAGCACCCTTTTTAATTCCTACTGATGCTATTTTTAATAAAGTCTCTGAGCAGGTAGAACAAACCACAGGACGTACATTAACTATTAAAGGCGATAAAACGCTGAGTGTATTTCCTGCATTAAAATTAGAACTTAATGATGTACATTTTGCCAACATGAAATCGGGCTCTCGCGCCGATATGGCAAGTATGCAGCAGCTTGCAGTACACATCCCTTGGCTATCGCTATTAGATGGTGAATTTAAACTCGATAAGTTTGTTATTAACGAGCCTGATATTTTATTAGAGACCGATAAAAACGGTAAAGCTAACTGGCAGCTATTTGATGCGGTAGCTGAGCAGCCTAAAGAGCAAACAGGATCTGCGGAAGCTATAAAATTACCTGAGAACTTTGACATTGAGCTAGGGGAGGTTGCCATTTATGGTGGTACCTTTACTTATTTAGATGGTAAAACCGGGGTTAAACAGCAAATAAGTGATTTAGAACTGGCTATTTTACTTCCATCACTGCGTAAAACATTAGAAGTAAAAGGCGCAATAACTTACATGCAAGAGCGCTTTGAGCTTGATGTAAAACTAGATACGCCAGCAAAAGCGATCGAAGGCACTACTTTTAATATTCAGCAGAGTTTAGATTCACGTTTAGTTGATTTAACCTTTGAGGGAACTATTGCTAAACAAGGCCAAGATATAAAAGGTCAGTTAGCGCTAAGCGGAGACTCGGTAAAAAATATAGCCAAATGGCAAGGTGTAGAGTTAAACGCCAAAGAGAACGCCTTTAATGCTTTTAGTGTAAATGGCAAAATGCATTTAGCGGGTGAGCAATTTAAGCTTGAAGAGCTTATTGCCACATTAGATGCACTGCAAATAAAAGGTAAAAGTGAGCTTAATTTAGGTAAACGACTTGCTGTAATGGCAAACATTGACTTAGGTATGCTTGACTTAAACCCATACTTACCAGAAGCCGTAGCTAAAAAAGAGCAGCCAACTACAGACGAAACTAAACCAGCAGAGCCTATTGTATGGGACGACACTAAAATAGACTTAAGTGCCTTAAATACGCTTGATGCTAATGTAGTAATACGCTCAAGCGGTTTAAAAGCTAACGATATTAAACTCGGTGCAAACCAATTTACAGTAGCGTTAAAAAATAGTGTCGCTAAATTAAGCTTAGATAACTTTGCAGCCTATGAGGGAACAGGGAAAGGGGCAATTAATATTAATGCCCAGCAAATACCTTATAAAATAACCACTAATTTTGATTTGGCAGGTATTGATGCACAACCGTTATTAACCGATGCCGCAGGATTTGATAAATTAATGGGTAATGGCTCATTAAATTGGAACTTAACCACAAATGGGCAAAGCCAAAAAGAGTTTGTTAACGCACTTAATGGTGAGTTAGGGTTTGAGTTTGCTAATGGCGCAGTACAAGGCGCAAATATAGCTGAAATGATTCGCAAAGGTAAAGAGTTGCTTAAAGGTAATGTAGGGGCTGTATCAGAAGGACTAGATACTGGCTTTGATAAGTCACAGCAAACCGACTTCTCTGCATTAACGGGTAGCTTTAAGTTTACTAATGGGGTGGGCCATAATAACGACCTGTCGTTAATCAGCCCACTGATCCGTATTTCAGGCGAAGGTGATGTGGATTTACCTAATACTATTATTAATTACCGACTAGTAACCGGTATAGTCGGTTCTATTGAGGGGCAGGGTACAACCGATGATAGTACCGGCTTTAAAATACCACTGCGTATTAAAGGGCCATTCCATGATGTAGGCATTAAGCTTGATTTTGGTAATGCGCTTAAAGAAGAAGCAAAAGAAAAGCTCAAAGAAAAAGCAAAAGACAAACTTAAAGATAAATTGAAAGGTTTGTTTGGCTAAAACCCTGATAAATAATCTACAAGGCACTAAGATAGTGCCTTGTTTGTTTTGTAACCATATGTAAAATAGCTAGATAGCCGTAATTACTCAATATTAATTAGCTTTCCCTCATAATTAATTAAAAAATAACCTACCGCTCCCCCCGTAATGCTGGTACAATTGCCCGCCCTTAAGAGACAACTAGCTTGTTTTTTGAGTGGATTTCAATCGAAATGTCTTGATTTTAAACGAATTTAAGACAAGTTGTAATTACTACACCGGAGGTCATTAACATGATCCAAATGCAAACTCAGCTGGAAGTTGCTGATAACAGCGGCGCTCGCAAAGTGCAGTGTATAAAAGTCCTTGGTGGTTCTCACCGTCGCTATGCAGCGATTGGCGACATCATTAAAGTTTCTGTAAAAGAAGCTATTCCTCGCGGTAAAGTGAAGAAAGGTGATGTTAAAAACGCGGTAGTTGTGCGCACCAAAAAAGGCGTTCGTCGTCCAGACGGTTCTTTGATCCGTTTCGATAGCAATGCAGCTGTTATCTTAAATGATAACTTGCAGCCTATTGGTACTCGTATCTTCGGCCCTGTGACTCGTGAACTTCGTAATGATAAGTTCATGAAAATCGTTTCACTAGCCCCAGAAGTACTGTAAGGAGTCTATCATGGCAGCAAAAATCCGTCGTGATGACGAAGTAATCGTTCTAGCAGGTAAAGACAAAGGTAAGCGCGGAAAAGTGCTTTCAGTTGTTACTGAATCTGGAAGATTATTTGTCGAAGGCATAAACTTGATCAAAAAGCACCAAAAGCCGGTTCCACAATTGAACCAGCCTGGCGGTATTGTTGAGAAAGAAGCGTCTATCGACGTATCAAACGTTGCGATCTACAACTCGGAAACGAGTAAAGCAGATCGTGTAGGTTTCAAGATTGAAGATGGTAAGAAATTACGTATCTTTAAATCTACTGGTAAAACTATTTAATAGTTGGAGTAGAATGATGGCGAAACTGCATGAAGTATATAAAGACAAAGTAGTAGCTGAACTTCAAGAGAAGTTTGGTTTCAGCTCTGTCATGCAAGTCCCTCTGATCGAAAAGATCACATTGAATATGGGCGTGGGCGAAGCCCTAGCTGACAAGAAAATTCTAGATAACGCTGTTGCGGATCTAGCTGCAATCTCTGGTCAGAAACCTCTAATCACTAAAGCACGCAAATCTGTTGCTGGCTTCAAAGTGCGTGAAGGTTACCCGATAGGTTGTAAAGTAACCCTACGTGGCGAACGTATGTGGGACTTTTTTGAGCGTTTGGTATCAATCGCTATCCCACGTATTCGCGACTTCCGTGGCGTAAGTGCTAAGTCTTTTGATGGACGTGGTAACTACAGCATGGGCGTACGTGAACAAATCATCTTCCCAGAAATCGATTACGATAAAGTAGACCGTGTACGCGGTATGGATATTACTATCACTACTTCTGCGAAATCTGATGAGGAAGGCCGTGCGTTGTTAGAAGCGTTTAACTTCCCATTCAAGAAATAAGGGTAGGGTTATGGCAAAGAATTCTATGAAAGCGCGCGAAGCAAAGCGCACAAAACTAGTTGCTCAGTTCGCTGAAAAGCGCACAGCACTAAAAGCTATCATCAGTGATGTTAATACATCTGAAGATGATCGTTGGGACGCGGTACTTAAGCTACAAGCTTTACCACGTGATTCTAGCCCTGTACGTCAGCGTAATCGTTGTAACATTACGGGCCGCCCACATGGTTTCCTTCGCAAATTCGGCATGAGCCGTATTAAAGTTCGCGAAGCAGCTATGCGCGGTGAAATTCCTGGCCTTAAAAAAGCTAGCTGGTAAAAGAATCACGGGAGTAAGACTATGAGCTTGCAAGATCCTATCGCGGATTTGTTTACACGAATCCGTAACGGTCAGTCAGCGAAGAAAGTATCTGTAACGATGCCTAATTCAAAACTGAAAGTAGCAGTAGCTAAAGTATTAAAAAATGAAGGTTACATCGCTGATTTCGCAATCAATGGCGACGTAAAACCTGAGCTTTCTATCGAATTGAAGTACTTCGAAGGCAAAGCTGTTATTGAAAATATCCAGCGTGTTAGCCGCCCTGGTTTACGTATCTATAAGAGACGTGACGAATTACCAAAGGTAATGGGTGGTCTAGGTATCGCTATCGTATCAACTTCTAAAGGCCTAATGACAGACCGCGCAGCACGTAGTGCAGGCGTTGGTGGTGAAATCATTGGTTTTGTAGCTTAATCGGAGGGGAACTATGTCTCGCATAGCAAAGGCACCAATTAGTGTTCCTGCCGGTGTAGAAGTTACATTAAAAGGCCAGGAAATCACAGTTAAAGGCAAAAACGGTGAATTAACTCGTACTATCAACAACGCTGTTGAAGTAAAAGTTGAAGAAAACGTTATTACAACTTTACCTCGTGAAGGCGTAACAGATGCATGGGCTCAAGCAGGTACTGCTCGCGCTCTAATCAACAATATGATTGTTGGTACGCATGAAGGTTACGAGAAGAAACTTCAGTTAGTAGGCGTTGGTTACCGTGCAGCAGCTAAGGGTAAAACATTAGATTTAACTCTTGGTTTCTCGCACCCAGTTCATTTCGCAGTTCCTGAAGGAATTACGATTGAAACTCCAAGCCAAACAGAAGTTCTAGTTAAGGGCGTAGATAAGCAGTTAGTTGGTCAAACAGCTGCTAACATTCGTGCATACCGTAAACCTGAGCCATATAAAGGCAAGGGTGTTCGTTATTCAGATGAGAATGTGCGCCGTAAAGAGGCTAAGAAGAAGTAAGGTAAGACGATGGATAAAAAAACAGCTCGTCTACGTCGTGCTAAACGCACTCGTAGAAATTATATTGAACAAGGCACAACGCGTCTTGTTATCCACCGCACGCCACGTCACATATACGCTCAAGTAGTTACTGCTGAGGGTACTGTACTGGCTGCTGCTTCTACTGTTGAAAAAGCTATTTGCGAAACAGTTAAAGGCACCGGCAACGTTGCAGCTGCGCAAGCAGTTGGTAAAGCGGTTGCTGAACGTGCGGCTGACAAAGGTATCGAAAAGATTGCTTTTGATCGTAGTGGCTTTAAATATCACGGCCGTGTGAAGGCGCTAGCTGATGCTGCGCGTGAAGCCGGTTTGCAATTCTAGGAGTAGACAATGGCTAACGTAGAAGCAAAGCAACAACAGCCTGATCTAGCTGAAAAGCTAATCGCGGTGAACCGTGTGTCTAAAGTAGTTAAAGGTGGTCGTATCTTTAGCTTTACAGCACTAACAGTAGTTGGTGATGGCGCAGGTAAAGTAGGTTTTGGTTATGGTAAAGCACGTGAAGTTCCAGCTGCTATTCAAAAAGCAATGGAAAAAGCACGTCGCAATATGATCAATGTAGACCTAAATGGCAACACATTACAGCATCCTGTTAAAGGACGTCATGCTGGCTCACAAGTGTTTATGAAACCAGCCTCTGAAGGTACTGGTATCATCGCTGGTGGTGCAATGCGTGCGGTACTAGAAGTGACTGGTGTGCAGAACGTACTTTCTAAATGTTACGGTTCTACTAACCCAATCAACGTAGTGCGTGCAACAATCTCTGCTCTTGAGAATATGAATTCTCCTCAGTCGATTGCTGCTAAACGTGGTCTTCGCATAGACGAGATACTGGGGTAACCATGGCAAATCAAACTGTAAAAGTAACACAAGTAAAAAGCTCTATCGGTCGTTTACCGAAACATAAAGCTACATTACGCGGTCTTGGTTTACGTCGTATCAACCACACTGTTGAGTTAGAAGACACAGCATGTGTACGTGGTATGATAAACCAGGTTTCTTACATGGTTAAGGTAGAGGGTTAATTTCATGCATTTGAATACACTTTCACCTGCTGCAGGTTCAAAAACTGCTCCAAAACGTGTTGGTCGTGGTATCGGTTCTGGTCTTGGTAAGACTGGTGGCCGTGGTCACAAAGGTCAAAAATCACGTTCTGGCGGTAAAGTACGCGTTGGTTTCGAAGGCGGTCAAATGCCTATGCAACGTCGTCTACCTAAGTTCGGTTTCACTTCTCGCAAATCATTAGTATCTGCAGAAATAAACCTATACGAAATCGCTAAAGTAGAAGGCGATGTGGTAGACCTAAGCGCGTTACAAGCAGCTGGTCTAGTTAAAAAGAACGTTTTGTTCGTTAAAGTTGTTAAATCTGGCGAAGTTTCACGCGCTGTTACCGTTAAGGGCCTTAGAGCCACTAAAGGTGCACGCGAAGCTATCGAAGCTGCCGGAGGCAAGGTAGAAGACTAAGGAAGTACTAATGGCTAAACCAGGTCAAGATATGCAAAGTGCACAAGGTGGACTTTCGGAATTGAAGCGCCGATTACTCTTCGTATTAGGTGCTATCATTATATACCGTCTAGGTTCATTTGTGCCGATCCCTGGGATTGACGCCGCTGTACTTGCCGATTTCTTCGAGCAACAAAAGGGCACCATTGTTGAGATGTTCAACATGTTTAGCGGTGGTGCGCTTGAGCGAGCTTCAGTGTTAGCACTGGGTATTATGCCGTATATCTCGGCTTCGATTATTACGCAACTATTAACGCATATGTATCCTCCGTTTATAGAGCTTAAGAAAGAAGGTGAGCAAGGGCGTAAAAAAATTAGCCAGTACACACGCTATGGCACGCTTGTGCTTGCTACTATCCAATCAATCGGTATTGCCACAAGCTTACCGGGCATGATGGAAGGGTTAGTTGTTAACCCTGGTATGGGTTTCTATTTCACCGCAGTGGTGAGTTTAGTGACTGGTACTATGTTCCTTATGTGGTTGGGCGAACAAATAACAGAACGTGGTATTGGTAACGGTATCTCTGTTTTAATATTTGTTGGTATTGTAGCTAACCTGCCGTCTGCTATTGGTTCGACAGCTGAAATGGCGCGCCAAGGTGATTTGAATGTTTTTGTACTGTTGATGGTTGCGGTAATCGTATTCGCTGTTACTTATCTTGTAGTGTTTTTTGAACGTGGCCAACGACGTATTGTTGTTAACTACGCTAAACGCCAACAAGGTCGTCAAGTATTTGCTGCCCAAAGCACGCATTTACCACTAAAAGTAAATATGGCGGGTGTTATTCCACCAATTTTCGCTAGCAGTATAATTCTGTTCCCTGGTACAATTGCCAGCTGGTTCGGCCAGGGTGAAGGTCCGGTCGCTGATGTGTTACAAGCTATAGCTACAACGTTGACCCCAGGTCAGCCATTGTATGCAATGGTTTTAGCAGCAGCTATCATCTTCTTCTGCTTTTTCTACACAGCGTTGGTGTTTAACCCACGTGAAACAGCAGATAACCTGAAGAAATCTGGCGCATTTATCCCAGGTATTCGTCCAGGTGAGCAGACATCTAAATACATTGATAAAGTGATGACACGCCTGACATTGGCAGGTGCTTTGTATATAACCTTTATCTGTCTGGTGCCTGAATTCATGACAATGGCATGGCAAACGCCATTCTACTTCGGCGGTACATCAATTTTGATTATCGTAGTTGTTATCATGGACTTTATGGCACAAGTACAGACTCACCTGATGTCTCATCAGTATGATTCTGTGCTGAAAAAAGCGAACCTTAAAGGCTATGGTCGATAAGGTCAGTTTACGGAGTTGAGCAATGAAAGTACGTGCTTCCGTTAAGAAAATATGCCGTAACTGTAAAGTTATTAAACGTGCTGGTGTAGTACGCGTAATTTGCAGTGAGCCTAAGCATAAGCAAAGGCAAGGTTAAGTAAACAGCGTGCAGGCTGAGTTTTCTCGGCCTGTGTTTTTAGTAGTGATTTGGTCTTCGTTTGAGTATCCTTACGGGCTCTTCAAACAGATGATTACCAAATTCGAATATAGGAGATGTGTTAGTGGCCCGTATTGCTGGCATTAACGTCCCTGATCATAAACATGCAGTTATTGGTTTAACAGCTATTTATGGCATAGGTAAGACTCGCTCTAAGGCTATCTTAGCAGCGACTGGTATCGCCGAGACCACAAAAATCGGTGAACTTTCAGACGAAACTCTTGACGTATTGCGTGATGCAGTTGGCAAGTACACCGTTGAAGGTGATCTTCGTCGTGAAGTTACTTTAAATATCAAGCGCCTAATGGACCTTGGTTGTTATCGTGGCCTACGTCACCGTCGCTCTTTACCACTACGTGGTCAAAGAACTAAGACTAACGCGCGTACCCGTAAGGGTCCTCGTAAGCCTATTAAGCGATAAGGGGATAGTATTATGGCTAAGACACCAATTCGTCGTAAAAAGGTTAAAAAACAAGTTGCTGATGGTATGGCTCATGTTCATGCTTCTTTCAACAACACTATTGTAACGATTACCGATCGTCAAGGTAATGCACTATCATGGGCTACTGCCGGTGGTTCAGGTTTCCGTGGTTCACGTAAATCTACTCCATTTGCTGCTCAGGTTGCTGCAGAGCGTGCAGGTACTGCTGCTCAAGAATACGGTTTAAAAAATCTAGAAGTTTTCATCAAAGGTCCAGGTCCAGGTCGTGAATCTGCTGTACGTGCTTTGAATGCTGCTGGCTACCGTATTACCAACATTACTGACGTGACGCCAATACCACATAATGGTTGTCGTCCACCGAAGAAACGTCGCGTTTAACAATAGGTTAGGAGAAATAACATGGCAAGATATTTGGGCCCTAAGCTCAAGCTGAGTCGTCGTGAAGGCACTGACCTGTTCCTTAAGAGCGGCGTAAGAGCTATCGACTCTAAGTGTAAACTTGAGACTGCACCTGGTCAGCATGGCGCTCGTAAAGGTCGCTTATCTGATTACGGTTTACAATTACGTGAAAAGCAAAAAGTACGTCGTATCTACGGTGTATTAGAAAAGCAATTCCGTAACTACTACAAAGAAGCTGCTCGCCTTAAAGGTAATACAGGTGAAAACTTGTTACAGCTATTAGAGCAACGTTTAGACAATGTTGTATATCGCATGGGTTTTGCTAGCACACGTGCAGAAGCACGTCAGTTAGTAAGCCATAAAGCGATTTTAGTTAATGGTCGTGTTGTGAATGTTCCTTCGTACGTAATTGCTCCAGAAGATACTGTTGTAATCCGTGAGAAGTCTAAAACACAAGCACGTATCATCGCTGCTCTAGAGTTGGCTGAGCAACGTGAAAAGCCGACTTGGGTTGAAGTTGACGGTAAGAAATTGGAAGGCAGCTTTAAGCGTCTACCTGAGCGTTCAGATCTGTCTGCGGACATTAATGAACAACTAATCGTCGAACTTTACTCTAAGTAAAGTTAAGAGTTAAGAGAGGATAAAATGCAGGGTTCTGTTACAGAATTTCTAAAACCAAGGTTAGTCGATATCGACGCTATCAACCCAACACGTTCTAAAATAGTTTTAGAACCACTTGAGCGTGGCTTCGGTCACACTTTGGGTAATGCCTTACGCCGTATACTGCTTTCATCTATGCCTGGATGTGCAGTAACTGAAGTTGAAATCGACGGTGTATTGCATGAGTACAGCGCGAAAGAAGGCGTTCAAGAAGACATCATTGAAATACTATTAAACCTAAAAGGTTTAGCAGTAACGTTAGAAGGCAAAGATGAAGTTTTTCTGACCCTGGCTAAATCTGGTGTAGGCCCTGTGACTGCGTCAGATATTCAGCACGATGGCGATGTAACAATTGCTAACCCAGATCATGTTATTTGTAATTTAACAACAAATAACAGCGAGATCAGCATGCGTATTCGTGTTGAACGTGGTCGTGGTTATGTGCCGGCATCTAGTCGTTTATCCTCTGATGACGATGAGCGTCCAATTGGTAGATTGTTGCTTGATGCATCATTTAGCCCAGTTGAACGTATTGCGTACTCGGTTGAATCAGCTCGAGTTGAGCAACGTACAGATTTAGACAAGTTAATCATTGATATGGAAACAAACGGCACTTTAGATCCAGAAGAAGCGATCCGCCGTGCGTCTACTATCTTAGCTGAGCAATTAGATGCATTCGTAGATTTACGTGATGTAACTGAGCCAGAAGAGAAAGAAGAGAAGCCAGAATTCGATCCTATTCTACTTCGTCCAGTTGATGATCTTGAACTAACAGTACGCTCAGCAAATTGTTTGAAAGCCGAGCAAATTCAATATATCGGTGATTTAGTTCAGCGCACTGAAGTTGAGCTTCTTAAAACGCCTAATTTAGGTAAGAAGTCTCTAACTGAAATTAAAGACGTGCTAGCTTCACGTGGACTTTCTCTAGGCATGCGCCTAGAAAATTGGCCACCTGCAAGTTTAGCTGAATAATCTAAATCACTATATTAGTTTAGTTAGAAGGATAGGGTCATGCGCCATCGTAAGAGTGGTCGTCAATTAAACCGTAACAGTAGCCATCGTAAAGCGATGTTTAGCAATATGGCAGGTTCTTTGGTGAAACATGAAATCATCAAAACTACTTTGCCTAAAGCGAAAGAGTTACGTCGTGTAATTGAACCTTTAATCACACTGGCTAAGACTGACAGTGTAGCAAATCGCCGTTTAGCGTTTGCTCGCACGCGTGATAATGAAGTTGTTGGTAAGTTATTCAGTGAAATCGGTCCACGTAACGCGGATCGTCCAGGTGGTTACACTCGTATTCTTAAGTGTGGCTTCCGTACTGGTGATAATGCACCAATGGCTTATATTGAACTAGTTGGTCGCCCAGCGACTAGCGAAGCAGTTCAAGAAGACGCACAGTCTGCAGAGTAAGTCTTAAAGAAACCTAAAAGCCGAGCCTATGCTCGGCTTTTTCTTGCCTAAAATTTGTTAATCTATATGAATCAGTGAGTACCTTCTATTATGATCGTTTACGAGTACTGACTCATAGATTCTAAATTGATAAGTTGTTTTAACACCTGCTTTAATATCCCTACCAAGTTACTCTTTACTTATTACTCATTCAAAATAGCCTATCAGATCATGGTTAAGGATTATCTTCATTATATATTGTTCGTTTAGAGCTATTATATAATACAACTCCAAAACTTAGATTATCCAGTAGAGCGGCCCACTACGAAGTTTATATTTATAAATCTGATTATAAGACATAACGTGTACTCATTTACCTATATACCTATATTAAGAACCTCATATCAAGGTTGAGTATTACGGCCTAAGTAAACTTACTTCTTAATATTATTAAATTATGATTAAACATAGCTCGATCAATTCAATTTTCGCCTTTTGATTACTTTAAATGATTTTAAGTAATACGAGTCTTCTCATATTGGTTAGTTATTTAGCATAGATGATCCAAATATGTCTTTATTCATTAGTAGTTGTCATAACTTTAATTTCAAATAGCGCTATAAATTTCTTAACGATAGTCGTTTAGTTGTGTTTTTAAGCGTTTAGCTCAAATACTCAGCGAACAGCAGTTTATTTCAAGTTTTCTTTAAAAAACAGTTGATCTGTTTTCGGATCTCCCTATAATGCGACCCCACTGAGAAGGGAAACGCCGAAGCATAGCAAGGCAGCAACTACTTAGAGAGTTAAATAAAACTTCGGTTTTAAATCTTCCAAAAAGAAAGTTTAAAACTAAGTGTTGACTCGAAAAATAAAGGATGTATTATACGCATCCCTTGAGGCGCTAAAGCGACTCAAAACGTTCTTTAAC